>JAZOSC010000040.1:0-2399 GCA_045656925.1 Eubacteriales bacterium
CCAATCCATTTTATAATGCACAATCTGCGGTGGGTTGCCGTCATTCAGCGCCCCCTTTACGGCGGTGTGGTTCCAGGCGGGGGAGAAGTAATAGACCTTGCCGTGGCAAAGCACGTTCAGATAATCCTGGTCTTGTGCCACGGTGAATTTGCGCTCGCGCATGAGCGCGACAAAGCGCCGTTCAATTTCGAGTGCGCGGTATTTCTGCAGGTTGAGCAGCAGAATACCTGCGTTAAAGTATGCCTCGGCCGGAACGCCCACCACCACTCTTGCGTAGTCACCGAATACCTTTTCCATAGCCATAACGTCCTCACGGACGGCGCCTATCAGTGCATTTCCGATATCGGCAGTATACATGCTTGCAATATCACCGGCAAAAATCACGTCGCAATCGAGATACAGGGCGCGGTCATACTGTGGGTAAAGCCGCCCGATAAAGATGCGATAGTAGGTTGCGGCAGAGTAGTAGTCGCGCATGTGTAACTGTTCGGCAATTCTTGCCACCTCGCCGCTGACATCGTCGAAGGTCAGCCTTGCATTTTCGGTCACCTCTTTTAGAACTTTTGCTTTGTTTTGTGCGGCAAGGCCTGCGGTAAGCACGTGAATACGGTAAAAATAATCCTTGCTTGCGTTGGCAAGAAGGGAGCGGAGCGCCACACCAAGCAGAGGGGCATAATTGTCGTCAACGGCAAAAAAGACGGGTATTGTATCCTTGTAATTCTTTTTCATAGCATATCCTTTCTTGTGCTGGCAAGGGTGCCAATTTTTGTTACGCCCTTATTATATGTGTAGATTGCTACAAGGTCAAGGGAATGGGCTCTACACTTTTTAAAAGCGATTCTTCGTTTCGGAGAACAGAGGATATGACAATTCTCCGATTCGGAGAATGGAGAATTCTCCTTGACATTTCCGTAAATTGGGTGTATAATGATATTACTATGAAAGATTTACAGGAAATTTTAATCACAAACTTAATCACCCTGCGTAAAGCGCGTGGGCTGACGCAGATAGAGCTTGGTGAACGGGTGAGCTACTCCGATAAAACCATCAGTAAGTGGGAAAACGGAGATTCCTGCCCGAACATCGAGGCACTTTACCGCTTGGCGGAATTTTACGGTGTTCGTATTGATGACCTTCTGCGTGCCGATTTTCGGGCTGATCTGCCTATAAGGCAGGAAGCACCCCGTCGCAGATACAGCAAGCTTGTCATCACCATGCTTGCGGTGGTTGCGGTATGGTGTGTGGCGATTCTCCTCTTTGCCGTGCTGACACTTGATGAGAGCATGGTGGGTGAGTGGCTTTGCTTTATTTACGCAGTCCCTGTTTCATTGGTCACGGTGCTCGTATTCAACACACTCTGGGGCAATCGCCGTATGAACTATCTGATTATTTCATTGCTGCTCTGGTCGCTGCTGACCACTGCTTTTTTACAGCTTTTACCCTATCATCTTTGGATGGTTTTTCTGCTTGGGATACCGATTCAGATTGCTGTCATTCTTTGGTCACAGCTGAAAAAGCAGGTTTGATTGCTTATTGTAGGCAATCAAAGGAATTGCAGCCAAAAAAGCCCCCGTTCGGGGGCTTTTTTCTATGTTTTGCCATCTATGCCAGAAATTATGATTTGAAAGGAACGGGTGGGATATGGTATCATGGTATCATCAAAAAAGGAGGTACAATGGTATCAGGATAACGAAAAAAATTCTACTTATATTTCTCGGCAGCATGCTGCTTACCGTATTCTTTATGCTCGGCACGTCTGCCGTTAAAACGCATACCGTGGTAAGGGGTGATACTATGTGGAGACTTGCTGTGAAATATGAGGTTGGCCTTGATGAAATCAAAAGGGCCAATCCGCAGATCGTCAACCCCGATCTCATTTATCCCGGGCAGATTTTAACCATTCCCGGCGTGGCAGATACGGTACGCAGCTTTGAAGGTGAGGTCGTGCGGCTGGTAAACGTTGAGCGCGCAAAGGTGGGGCTTGCGCCTTTGCGTGAGAACTGGCAGCTGTCGCGCGTGGCGCGCTTCAAGTCGCAGGACATGCACGACAATCGCTATTTTTCGCACAACAGCCCGACGTATGGCACACCCTTTCAGATGATCAGAAGCTTTGGCATCTCTTACCGCGCGGCGGGAGAGAATATCGCAAGGGGGCAGCGCACACCTGCTGCCGTAGTGGCAGCCTGGATGAATTCCGCAGGGCATCGCGCCAATATTCTGTCAGGCAGCTTTACTGAAATTGGCGTCGGGTACGTTGCCGACGGCAATTACTGGACGCAAATGTTTATCGGTGTATAAAAATAGCAGGGAGCGCACCGCGCTCCCTGCTATTTGTTCATGTTATGATTTTTTCAAAATCCTCACGGGGATGCTTGCAAAGGGGACAGGTGAAATCGGCG
>JAZOSC010000041.1:0-3429 GCA_045656925.1 Eubacteriales bacterium
CAATATTGTAGAATATTTCAAGGAGCAGGGCATTACCCCCGGTATCGTGCTTGATGAGGGCGGTGGCGTGGTTGCCGATGTTTTCCCCGGTGTGAAAGCGCCCTGCGCGATGATTGGTGTTGCCGAAAAGGGCATGCTCAACGTAGAATACCGTGTCAAGAGCAGTGGTGGCCATGCTGCCGCGCCTGCCCCGAAAACACCGATCGGCACACTGGCAAGGGCGTGCTGCCGTGTGGAAAAGCGTCCCTTTCGGCGGCATCTGACTGCGCCTGTGCGCGAGATGCTTGATACGCTTGGCCGCCATGCAAGCTTTTCTTACCGTATGATTTTTGCCAATCTGTGGTGCTTTACAGGGCTGCTTGATATGTTCTGCCGCAAGAAGGGCGGCGAGCTCAATGCCCTGATGCGTACCACGGTCGCCTTTACGCAGATGCAGGGCAGTGAGGCACCCAACGTGATACCGCCAACTGCCAGCATGCTGTCAAACAGCCGTCTGAATCCTGCCGATAACATGGAGTCTGCCCTTGCCTACATCAGGCAAACGGTTGATGATGACAGTGTGGAGATTACCGCGCTTGAGGGTATGAATCCCAGCCGCATTTCGGCGACCGATTGTGAGGCTTATGCCAAGGTGAAGGGCGCGGTTGAGGCCACCTGGCAGGGTGCGCTTGCCACGCCGTATCTGATGCTGCAATGCTCGGATAGCCGCCATTGGGGTGCAATCTCCGATAAGGTTTACCGCTTTTCCGCGATGGATCTGACAGCCGCCGAACGCAAAACCATTCACGGCAACAACGAGCACATTCGTGTAGAGGTGATCGGTCGGGCGGTCGAGTTTTACCTGCGCTTGATAAAAACGCTGTAAATGAAAAAATAACGGCTCCCGTAGGAGCCGTTATTTTTTGGAGCTGGTGGTGAGATTCGGACTCACGACCTGCTGATTACGAATCAGCTGCACTACCCCTGTGCTACACCAGCAACGCGCCTATTATAACACATTTTGTACGCGATTGCAAGTGCTTTCTTAAAAAAATTTTATTTCTTTTCCACTACAATGAAAAAGGGGGAGGTTGGGGAGTTGATAATGCGGATCAAGGTGCAGCAGATGGTGCAACGGTTCAGTGTTGACAGGTAGTTAAGCACCAGCTTGCCCTCGGCATCTCCCTCGGCATGGCCGGGGTAAACGGCAATCAGCAGCACGCCGTCGTGGTCAAGCAGGTCAAGCGCGGCCTCAATGGCAGGCATGGTGGTTTCGCGCATCGTGGTGACGCGCTTGTCGCTGCCGGGCAGATATCCTAAATTAAACATACCTGCCTTGATGGGGCCAGCCACGTATTTTTTTATGTTGTGATGTGAGTCAAGGATCAGGGTATAGTTTTGGGGACATTCTGCCGCGGCAAGATTTTTTCTTGTCGATGCTATGGCCTGCTCCTGCACATCAAAGGCATAAACCTTGCCCGATTCTCCGACCGTTTTGGAGAGAAATTCCGTGTCATGACCGTTGCCCATGGTAAAATCAACGGCGGTGTCGCCCTGATGCAGATGGCTTAAAATAAAGCTTTTTTGCAGGGCAAGCAAATCAATCATATTTCCGTATTTTTCTGCCATACTATCTTATATAAGATGCTTTTGCAGTGCCTTCAGCAGACCTGCGGCATAGCATTGGAAGCCTAAATCGTTGGGATGAACAGACTTATCGGAGAAAAAATCCGGCAGATGAGGCACAAAGGGATCACAATCAATTACGGTAATACTCTTGGTTGCCGTGGCAGCTGCACGAACAATTTCTCTGGCTTCGGCAAAGGTGACCTCGGTCACAATACGGTCACAGTCACTGCGCCAGATGGGGAGCATTCCAAAAATTTTTGCGGTGGGGAAGGCCTTACGCACGCGTGCGTAAAATTCACCTGCATCGCGCACGAAGTCCTGCCGTGTGGATTTGTACCAATTGTTGGTGCCATAGGCAACGGTGACGACGTCCGGCGTAAAGCCCAGGTCGCCATCTACCACACCGGGGTTGAAGACTTCAGCACCGATTCCTTGATTGACCACGGAGGCATCAAGCGCATCGGCGATGAGATTGACATAGGAGAGTGAGGGATAAACCGCATGGTAGCCGTGGGTGATGCTATCACCCATTGACAGCATTTTCAGCTGCTTGGCAATGGGGGTGGCAAACGTGGCGTTCTCTACTACAACGTCCCGTAAGGAAACACTGAAAGAGGCAGGAAGATAGAGCACCACACGGTGCGTGCCTGCAGGCAAGGGCAGGGCTACGGAGCCTTCCTTTTCTTCTGTGTTATCCTCTCCTATGTGTGCGAGCATTGTGCCGTCAACCGAGAGATCAAAGTAAAAAAGACGCTGGCTGGAGGCTTTTTTTGCGCGGTAGGCAAAGGTAATGGCATCGGCATCGGTAGTCATTTCCAGACGAATGGCCGCGGTGCAGAGGGATTGCGCGTAAAAGTTCTCGTTGGTGGATTGATAATAGCCCATCTGCCTCTCGTTAAAACGGTAAAAGGCGGTATAGCCGTCGGCGGTATCCCTGACCGAAACAGCACCGTGTGTGAGGGCTCGCAGGTCGTTTATTGTCAGCTTCATATATTTCCTCATTCTTTATCGTTTGTCGGGCGCGCCGTGCAGGTCGGCACGCAGAAATTTCATGGCACGCTCCACGCTGTCCTTGGAGTTTTTCCATGGCTCGGCATCATAGCGGTAATCGAATTTTTTGCAGAACCAGCTGATGTCCTCGGTTAAGGTGGCAAGGTAATTTCTGACAACGGTGCCGATTTCTGCGGTAAATTCTGCTAGCTTTTTCTTACCAAGTCGTACGTCTGCTTTTTCTAACAGCAGGCGGTAATGGGGCAGGCAGAAGTAGGGCTGTGCGTTGAATTTTTTGCGGAAATCCTCGTCGGTGTCCCAAAGTAATACTGTGGTTTCTGCCATGTGCTGAAAATGAAAATCCACGCGGCGGCAGACGTAGCAGGAATTTTCAAGTGCCCCTATGCGCTTCATCGGCTTTGCCACGGGACTGCCTACAAGGTTGCCGAGAAGCCCTGCGGGGGCGAGGTCTTCTGCAAGCTCCTTCAGGTGGCTTTCCAAGGTCAGCGCCATGCCAAGACGGTTTTTGCGGACAAACATCATGTCGTAATGTATACGGCAAAAGCCCTCCTTATTGGTCTGAATACGCACGTCCGGCTCCATCATTGAGGCACCCAGAATGAGGTCAAGCTCGTTTTCCTCAAGGCGGCGATAAAGCGCACACATCGGGCAGCCGCACTTGTGGTCGGCAGCAGAGGCATCAAAGGCCTCGTTGACGGGTATGGTGTAAATCTGCTCCATAGGGGCTCCTTTTATTTCTTCCATTATTTATATTCATTATAATGCTTTTCATGTGCAAATGCAAGGGTGGGCTGCGTTATTTTTTAAAAA
>JAZOSC010000042.1:0-7849 GCA_045656925.1 Eubacteriales bacterium
TCCTTCAGCTTTTCGGCAATACGGCGTGCACGGCCGTAGGCCTTTTCCTCATGCACGATAAAGGAAAGCGCATCCACCTGCTCCCCGTTTAACAGGAAATCCAGCTTGACAAGCTTACTTTCCACATATCCCTCAAGCTCGTAATCAAGCGATGCATAACCGCGCGAACGGCTTTTGAGCGCATCAAAGAAGTCATAGATGATCTCGTTCAGGGGAAGCTTATAATGCAGCTCCACACGCGTGCTGTCAAGGTATTTCATATCCACAAATTCTCCGCGTCTGTCCTGGCAAAGGTCCATCAGACCTCCCACGTACTCGGTGGGTGTGATGATAGATGCCCGCACAATCGGCTCATACGCTGCCTCGATCTCGGCAGGATCAGGATAATTGGTAGGATTGTCAATACGCAGCACCTCGCCGTCACGCTTGGTGATCTCGTAGATGACACTAGGGGCGGTGGTAATCAGGTCAAGATTAAATTCGCGCTCCAATCTCTCCTCAATAATTTCCATGTGCAAAAGTCCAAGAAAACCGCAACGGTAGCCAAAGCCGAGGGCAACCGATGTTTCAGGCTCAAAGGAGAGGGCGGCATCATTCAGGCGGAGCTTTTCAAGTGCGTCACGCAAATCTCCGTAGCGCGATCCGTCCGCAGGGTAAATGCCCGCATAAACCATCGGCTGTACCGCTTTGAAGCCGGGCAACGGCGCGGCAGCAGGCGCATCGGCAAGCGTAACGGTATCGCCCACGCGTGTATCACCCACGCTTTTGATAGAGGCCGTCAGATACCCCACCTCGCCTGCCGAAAGCATCTCACGCTTGGCAAGCCCAAAGGCATCCATCACACCGACGTCCACCACCTGAAAGCTCTGCCCCGTGGACATCATGCGAATGGTATCACCACTCCGCAGCTGACCGTCCACCACGCGCACATAAACCACAACACCGAGATAACTATCATAATAGCTATCAAAAATCAATGCCTTCAGCGGTGCGCTTTCATCACCCTTGGGTGCAGGAATATCGGTGACGATGCGCTCCAGCACCTCCTCAATATTAATCCCCATTTTCGCCGAAACAGCAGGACAATCCATCGCAGGAATACCGATCACATCCTCAATTTCGCGACGGGCGCCGTCAATATCCGCAGACGGGAGATCTATCTTATTCACCACAGGCAAAATCTCAAGCCCCGCATCCACCGCAAGGTAAGCGTTTGCCAGCGTCTGCGCCTCAATGCCCTGCGTAGCATCTACCACAAGAAGCGCACCCTCGCAGGCATTCAGCGAACGGGAAACCTCATAGTTAAAGTCAACATGACCGGGTGTATCAATCAGGTTCAGGTCATAGACCTCACCGTCGGTGGCGGTATAGGAAAGGCGCACCGCACGTGCCTTGATAGTAATGCCGCGCTCTCGCTCGAGGTCCATATTATCAAGCAGCTGCTCCTCCATCTCACGCGCAGTAACAGTCTTTGTTGCCTCAAGCAACCTGTCTGCCAGTGTAGACTTGCCGTGATCAATATGTGCAATAATGGAAAAATTACGGATATGAGCCTGCTTTCTGGAATTTGCCATACGTCCTCCTTCCGACCGCCCGACTATGGGTAGCATGAAGCTTTTTGAAATTACAGTTAAAATTATAGCATAAATATATGGCATGAGCAACAGTTTTTCAAAAAAACTTTTACCCACAGCGCATTTTCTCCGCTTGGACTGCTGCAGAAAAAGGTCTGCCAAGGCTGAACGCCTGCGCTCTGCAGTCATATTTCAATTGCATCATAAAAACCCCTCCTAATGGAGGGGTTTTGGTTCACGAGGGGTTAATGACCGCAGCAGCAGCAAAGAACAATCAGCGCAAGGATAATAATCCAGCAGCAGTTATCACCAAAAACATTGCCAAAACAGTTGTTCATAAGAAGTCCTCCTTGATAGTTGAGAGAAATATATTTCCTTCCCTCGCTATCATTCTATGAGGATTTCAACGAAAGGTGTCGAAAAACAGCATTCAAGTTTTACTTTTATCCGAGTGAAGATACGCCCGCCCCGGCTAACGCGCAAAACCGCAGAGATAGAGCTGCCGACAAGCATCAGCCCCCCTAATATCCGTACAAATCAACGCCTGCATTACGCGTTTCATAACAAAATATTATCCATATATAATAAATGATTATTTTACTTTATCTGGAAATTCTTATAAAATAATAGGTAGCTTTTATGGAAGGAGCTGTTCTGATATGATTCCCGCAATTATTCTCTTTGCCCTGACCTACGTGCTGATGCTGATTTTCGGCAAATACCGCCCCTTCATCGCACTTGCCTCGGGCATTATCTTCATCGCCTCAGGCATGCTGCCCTTGGGTGAGATTCTCCCTGCCATCGACTTCAACGTTTTATTAATGATTGCAGGTACCATGGGACTGGTTGCACTCTTTATTGAAAGCAAAATGCCTGCCCTTCTTGCCGACCTCATTATGGAGCGCGTGCCCAACGTCATGATGGCCGCTGTTGCGCTCTCGCTTTTTGCAGGCGTCATCTCGGCTTTTGTCGACAATGTTGCCACTGTTCTGATGGTTGCGCCCGTCGCACTGGAAATCTGTAAAAAGCTGAATACCAATCCCGTACCCTTCATCGTCGGCATTGCGGTTTCCTCCAATCTGCAGGGCGCTGCCACACTGGTTGGTGATACCACCGCTATTATGCTTGGCTCCGCGCTTGATATGTCCTTTATGGATTTCTTCTGGTACCAGGGCAAGCCCTCCATATTCTTTGCCGTAGAGCTTGGTGCCGTTCTCTCCGCCCTTATTCTCGCCTTTCTGTTCCGCCGTGAGCGCGCGCCCATTCCCAAGTCCACCGAGCGCACCGTGGTCACCGATTACATTCCCAGCATCCTTCTTGTCGGTGTCATTGTCCTGCTCATTCTCGCATCCTTTGCGCCGACCAGCTGGAATCTGCCGAGCGAAATCAACGGCATTCTCTGCTGCGGCATGCTGCTCATCGGTCTTGTATACAACCTTATCAGAAAGAAAAATGCGTCTGCCATCCTCTCCCCTCTCAAATCCATCGACTTTGAAACCCTGGGGCTTTTACTTGGTCTGTTCCTGATGATTGGCGGCATCTCCGCGCAGGGCGTCATTGACAAGCTTGCCACACTGCTGGCACAGGCAGGTGGCGGCAACGTCTTCCTTCTTTACACCATTATCGTCTGGGGCTCGGTGCTGATTTCCGCATTTATCGATAATATTCCCTACGTTGCCACAATGATTCCCGTCATCGGCGGTATTGCGGTGGCACTGAACATCGATCCCACGCCCCTTTACTTCGGCCTTCTGTCTGGTGCCACGCTTGGCGGCAACTGCACGCCCATCGGCGCCTCCGCAAACATCACAGGCATTGGTATTTTGCGCCATGAGGGCTACACCGTTACCAACAAGGATTTCTTTAAAATCGGTATTCCCTTTACACTCGCAGCCATTATCCCGGCATATCTTTACATCTGGCTCCTGTACGGTGTATAAAAGACAATAACAAAAAGGAAGCAGGCTTATGATAGTCTGCTTCCTTTTTTGTGTGCAAAAAATTTACCTTGCTGACACAAAAGCAACAAAAAACAGGGGTAAAATACACATAAAGACGTTAAGGGGGAAATAACCGTGAGACACACACGCTTTTACCGCAGAGGCACGCACACCGTCAAGCGCAAAATTGTATATATTCCCCTACGCTATATCCTGGCCATCACACTGACTGTATCAGAGGTGCTTGCCATCATTGGCATTGTGGTTGCACTTTGTTATTACGTACCTTATTTGTATCTTGCCGCCTGGGCAACCGAAATCTTCTGTGTCGTGCGTATCATCGCCTCCGACGACAATCCGGATTACAAGGTACCCTGGCTTTTGTTTGTGCTGATTCTGCCCGTAGTCGGCTTTATGCTTTATTTTCTGTTCGGCTCAAGAAAGCTGACAAAGGCCCAGCAGAAAAGCCTTGGCAGACTCACAGAGCTCCATTACGCCAAAGAGGACAGCGCGGCCTTTGCGGCCCTGAAAAATGAAAATCGCTGTGCACACAATCAAGCAAAAATGATTTGTCAGATTGCCGATACGGCGCTGTTTACCAATACCGAAACCACCTATTATCCTTCCGGCGAAGCACTGATGGCAGCGATGCTTGCCGACCTCGCACGTGCCAAGCAATTTATCTACATGGAATATTTTATCATTGAGGACGGTCTTCTCTGGGGCAGCATGCTGGAAATATTACAGGAAAAGGCGGCCGCCGGCCTTGATGTGCGTGTGGTTTTTGACGACGTCGGCTGTATGAGCACCCTACCGGGGAATTATGCGAAAAAGCTACAGGCTCTGGGCATTTCCGCCACCCCCTTTTCCCGTCTGCGCGGCAGTGCCGACAGCCGCTTTAATAATCGCTCACACCGCAAAATCACCGTAATTGATGGAAAAATCGGTTACACGGGTGGCGCAAATATTGCTGACGAATATATCAATCAAAAGCCTCGCTTTGGCCATTGGAAGGATGCAGGACTGCGCCTTTCGGGGGAAGCTGTCCATGAGCTGACGCGTTTGTTTATGATAGATTACGTTCTGAACACCCGCAAGCTTCCTACAGAGATAAGCAGGCTTTATCCCACGCCTTCTCCGAGCGTGTCAAACGGCTATGTTGTCCCCTTTGGTGACGGGCCTGCACCCTTATACCGCCGTGCGGTCGCAAAGGGTGTCATTCAGAATATGCTGGCATCTGCCACCCGTTATGTCTACATGACGACTCCCTATCTGATTATTGACAATGACCTGTGCAGCGACATTGAAAACGCTGCGTTGCGCGGTGTTGACGTACGCATCATCGTGCCACATATTCCTGACAAACGGCTTGTTTTTGAAATAACGCGCAGCTACTACCCACGTCTACTGCGCGCAGGCGTGAAAATTTATGAGTATACCCCCGGCTTTATCCACGCAAAATGCTATCTGACAGACGATACTGTCGCAATGATTGGCACCGTTAACCTGGATTACCGCAGTCTGGTGCATCACTTTGAAAACGGTTTGTGGATGTATCAAACAAGTGCCGTCGCAGCATTAAAAGCAGATTTAGAGGAAACCCTAAGGATATCCGAGCAAATTACCGAGGAAGCCATACGTCCCCGTCTCACTCAACGCATTTTTCGTGCACTTGTCCGTATCTTTGCGCCGCTTCTATAAACATCAAAAAGGAGCTTTCATTGCGCTTTTTTAAAAAAATCCGCGCGGGGCACCACCTGCTCCGTCGCATAACCAGGCATCAGACGCTTCGCCTTTGTATCACGCTGTTTTTTTCGCTTATATTCCATACCGTATATGCTCTTTTTCAGCTCGCCACAGGGCTTTATTACCGTGGAAGATGGTTTTACGCACTGGCATTTTATGATATCCTGCTGACAGCAATGCGTATTTTCCTGCTGCACGCTCTGACACGTAACCGCAACAACGACCGTCTGACAAAGGAATGGCGATACTACCGCTTTTGCGGCCTGGCACTTCTGCTGATGATGCCGGCGCTGATTGCAATTGTTGCCCTGATTGTGCTTGCCGAGCGTCCGCTTGGCTACCACGGTATGACCACGCTTGCCGTCGCCCTGTATACGCTTTGCAGCTTCACGGTAGCGGTATGCAGTATTTTTAAGTACCGTAAATGGGGTAGCCCCTTGCTCTCGGCCGCCAAAGCAGTATCCCTGACAACCGCCTCGGTATCGCTTTTATCCCTCGAAATTTCTCTGCTTTTCACCTTTGGCAGTGCAGAGGATCTCTTTTACCGCCGTATTATCACGGGACTGTCGGGCGTGGGAGTCTGCATTTTCGTATTGCTTCTCGCCCTACACATGATAAGACAGGCAAGCCTGTGGCTCCGCAGATGCGAAAAGGGTAAGACGTCATCGCCCCCCTGATACTGCAATCTTTCATATTCCCTTTGACATTTTTCCAAAAATATGCTAAAGTAATACTGATAGAATAATCATGAAAGGATACTCACTATGACAGTTATAAAAGTAAACGGCAGCGATTTTGAAAAAGAGGTTCTCAAAAGCGACAAGCCCGTATTGGTTGATTTTTATGCCGACTGGTGCGGCCCCTGCAAGATGCTTGCACCCATTCTGGCGCAGATTGCTGACGAGCATCCCGAATATAAAATCTGCAAGGTGAACGTAGACGAGGAGGGGGACCTTGCCGCCAGGTTTGGTGTGATGAGCATTCCCACCTTATTTGTCATCAAGGGCGGTGAAATCACCAACCACGCCATGGGTGCTATGCCCAAGGCACGCATTCTTGAGCTTTTCTGATATGCCCGCAGAAATTTTTGACGTAGCCGTCATCGGCGGCGGCCCTGCGGGCTATACCGCCGCACTTTACGCGGTACGCGCAGGGCTTTCCTGCCTTGTCATTGAACGCCTTGCCGCAGGCGGACAGATGTGCGAAACCATGCATATTGACAACTATCCGGGCTACACAAGCACCACAGACGGCTTCACGCTTGGTGAAGCAATGAAAACGGGCGCAGAGCGCTTCGGTGCGAAAACCGTCTACGATGAGGTCACTGCCGTCAAGCTTGACGCACCCATCAAGGAAATTACCGCCGCAGGCGACAGCTACCTGGCCCGTACGGTCATCGTGGCAACGGGTGCCACCCACAGACGTCTGGGGCTGGCAGGAGAAGCAGAGATGGTCGGTCGCGGTGTCGGATACTGTGCCACCTGTGACGGCTCCTTTTACCGCGGCCGTCGCGTGGCGGTTATAGGCGGTGGAAACTCCGCCGTGGCAGATGCGCTGTATCTTGCGGGAATTTGCAGCGAGGTTACCCTCATTCACCGCCGCGACACACTGCGCGCCTCACGCATTCACGAGGCACAGCTTGCCTCCTTCAAAAATATTCATATCAGCTACGACAGCGAGGTCACTGCTCTGCTTGGAGAAACGCACCTCAAAGGCATTACGGTACGCAACAAAAAAACGGGGGCCACCCGTGACATGGCACTGGACGCCCTGTTCATCAGCATCGGCCGCGATCCTGTCACCGCACTCTTTCAAAATCAGCTTGCGCTTGACGCCATGGGCTATATCGTTGCAGGCGAGAATACTGTAACCAACCTACCCGGTGTATTTGCCGCAGGCGACGTACGCACGAAGCCGTTAAGACAAATTGTAACCGCTACGGCAGACGGTGCCGTTGCCGCCGAGGCGGCTGCCGCTTACCTTGCGGCAGCAGAGCACACCGCAGAATGACGCAAGCCGTGCAATAAGCCCCCTAACGGCATAAAAAAAGTCTTTCATGGCAGAAAAACTACCATGGAAGACTTTTGCAATATAATCACCCCGTGTACACTCCCGATAACGGAGTGCTTTTTTATTATCTGTAATACACGTAATGTACGATGACGGTGCGGATTTTCCCACCGTGCTCAAGATCAGGGGCCGTAATCACCACGCCATCCTTGGACATCAGCTCTGCCGCCTCCATCTCCTCAATCTTACAGCGCATCAGAACGTCAAAGGAAGCATAGACCAATAGCTCATCGTCCTTGATATTCAGGGAGCCCGATTTGCCGATCACCTCATCTACATTATCTACACGCTCGCTCACATACTTGACATGATGGCCGCAGATGCGCTTTGCCATATCCCATTTATAGCGCTTGCTATTGGGATTTTTGCTTTTTGTCCAATGTGCAAATACACGCTTCAGCATCAACGTATCCTCCAGATAAAAGCCTTGCCATAGGGTACGCTTACCCTACCCTTTTTCACACGCTTACCCGAAAGCAGCTCGGTCGCTGTGCTTGGCAAATGAAGCACAAACGGTTC
>JAZOSC010000043.1:0-4077 GCA_045656925.1 Eubacteriales bacterium
CTACGATCCGACTTGCGTGTTCTCCGTTCAGAAAAACACGCTTTGGCCGTCGGCGCTTTTTTATGTCAATTTGATTCGTCGTATTCGGCGATATAGGGAAGGTTTCTGTAATATTCACCGCAGTCAAGACCGTAGCCGATGACAAAATGGTCGGGAATGGTGAAAAGTGTAAGGTCTGCCTTGAATTCTACCAGGCGGCGGTCGGGCTTATCCAGCAGCGTGACGACGTGCAGTGACAGGGGATTTCTCGCTTGCAGCAGCTTCACGATGTCGTGCAGGGTTCTGCCCGTATCAATGATGTCCTCGACGATGACAACGTGGTAGCTCTGAATATCCCGGTCAAGGTCCATTGTGATGTTGACAACACCCGTGGAGGTTGTGCCCTCGTAGTAGCTCTTGGCGCACATAAAGCCTATCTCACAGGGGACGCTGACGGCGCGGCAAAGGTCTGCCATAAAGACAAATGCGCCCTTCAGAATGCTGACCAAAAGAATCGGACGGCCGTCATAAAGCCGGTCAATTTCCTTGCCCGCCTTTTCGATAGCGGCTTCAATTTCCTCCTTGGTAATCAGGACGCGCTTGATGCGCTTGTTATAATCGTCAAAGCTTGCAATCTGTTTCATAGGAGAGATTTCCTTTCGGTTTCTTTGAGAGCAGTATATCATTTTTGGCAGGAAAATGCAAGTGTTTGTCGGGAATTGAGGAAAATTATAGACCGTACAGCAGCATACCGAGGCCACCTGCCAGCAATATGAGCAGAATGGGGGAGAGGGGGCGCTTTTTAAAATGGCGGAAAAGGAGCATGCAGCCGCCCAGTGCTATGAAGATCAAAAGGGCGCGCAGGTCAAGCGAGAGGGGCGCACCAACTGTGCTGATGCCAAGCACGACCAGCAAAAGCATGGAGATCGCGGTAGCGAGCAGCATACCGATGATGGCGGGGCGCACGCCCGAAATGGCGGCGCGCACGCCGGCGCGCTTCATCAGCCCCCTTGCCAGTGCGGCAATAGCAAGAATGATAAAAAAGGAGGGGAGTACAACGCCGAGTGTTGCGAGGAGGGAGCCGAGTATGCCACCCTGTGAGGAACCGATAAAGGTTGCCATATTCACGGCAATCGGCCCCGGTGTGGATTCCGCCACGGCAATGAAATTGAGAAGTGCATTGTCCGTCAGCCAGCCGTGTGCCAGCACCTCCTCGCGAATCAGGGCAATCATGCCGTAGCCGCCGCCGAAGCTTACGGTGCCGATTTTCAAAAAGGTTACAAAAAGGCGCAGGTAGATCATTGGTTGGCACCTCCTTTTCGGTGAAGGGTGCCTGTCAGATAAACGGCAATGCCAAGTGCGGCACTGATGAGAATGTAGAAAATAGAGGAGAATTTTACGGCAAACAGGCTGAAGGTCAGCATGGTTGCGAGCGTTACCCCGAAAACGGTAAGCGAAAAGGGCGTTTTTTGCAGCTTTTTCAGCATTTTGAGGCCCGCGGAGAGAATCAACAGTATCACCGCTACACGAATGCCGCGAAAGGCGGCGGCGACGAGGGTGAGGCCCAGGAAGGTATCGAAAAAGAGGGAAATCAGATAAATGACAGAGAAGGAGGGCAGCACCATACCGAGCGTCGCTGCGAGCGCCCCCCATACCCCTCTCACGCGGTAGCCCACATAGGTCGCGGCATTGATGGCGATGGGGCCGGGGGTGGATTCGGCAATCACAACGAGATCCATAAATTCGTCGTGCGTGAGAAAGCTGTGCTTTTCCACCAGCTCGCGGTCAAGGAGCGCCAGCATGGCAAAGCCGCCGCCAAAGGTAAAGGCGCCGATTTTAAGCATTGTCAGAAAAAGTGTGAGTACGGGGTATTTTTTCATGTAGAGCTCCTTATAAAGCAGTGTGGAATTGATATGCCGCCCAAAAGGTGTGGAATCATATGATGCGCATAAAATTGCATCACATCTTGATTATAGCGATATTTTTGAATATTTTCAAGCATATTGGAGTTTATTTCAGCGTTATTTTTGGATATTTTACATTCCCTTATTGCAATTTGTACCTATTATATGATATAATGAGCGTAAATCCGACGCCGCGCGTCGGATATAATCCGCAATGCTCAACGCGTCCGACGCAGGTCGGCACGAATGGGCGCGGTTTAAAGGAGGTAAAAATGAAAAAGTTTGCAAAGCTTCTTGGGTTTGACCCCGTAGAGAAGCAAACAAGCGTCAGAACGGAGCTGATTGCAGGCGTTGTTACGTTCCTGGCAATGGCGTACATTCTGACTGTCAACCCCAGCCAGATTTTTGGTCCGGGCAGTCCCTATTGGGCATCCTGCTTCATTGCAACGGCGCTCGGTGCCATCATCGGTACACTGCTGATGGCGTTTCTTGCAAAGATGCCGCTTGCACAGGCATCGGGCATGGGCCTCAACTCCATGCTTGGCGGTCTGATTGGCGGTCAGGCGGGCTATGCCGCAGCCTTTACCCCCGGACAGGCCTTTTTCCTCGTGTTGGTTTCGGGCTTGCTGTTCCTTGCGCTTTCCCTCATCAAAATCAACGGCCGTACCTTCCGTGAGCTTGTTTTTGACGGTATGCCGATTGCCGTTCGCAGTGCAATTTCGGTCGGTATCGGTCTGTTTATTGCCTATATCGGATTCCAGAACGCAGGCATTATCGTCAGTAGCCCTTATACGCAGATTGAGCTGGTGAGCTTTACCAGCTGGGATGCCTGCAAGGCAGCCATTGTTGCCTTTATCGGTCTTTTCCTGATTGCGATTCTGGATAAGATGAACGTCAAGGGCTCGGTGATTCTCGGCATTTTCGGTGCCACCGTCATCGGCATTCCCTTTGGCGTGACGGACGTTTCGGTGCTGGCGGGCAAGGCCGACGGCATTTCCTGGAAGTTCTGGGAGAGCTTCGGCAATTTCTTCACGGGTGAGTACAGCGTATTCGGCTCCTTACGGACGTATTTACGGGTGGCGGTCTGCTGCCCGACGGGGTTTCGGTGTTTACCATTATCATGATTGTGATTACCATGTGCATGATTGATATGTTTGATACGATGGGCACCATCGTGGGCTGCTGTGGCGGTAACAGAGTGCTCTCCGATGAGAATAATAAGCCTCATAATTACGGTAAGATTATGATTTGCGACGCAGTTGCGACCTGTGCGGGTGCAATGGTGGGTACCTCTACCGTTACAACCTTCGTGGAGTCGGGCGCAGGCGTGTCCGCAGGCGGCCGCACAGGCCTTACCGCCTTTTCCACTGCGTGTCTGTTCTTCCTTGCGATGTTTGCAATGCCCCTGTTTGCTGTTATCCCCGGTGCGGCAACTGCATCTGCGCTTATCTACGTCGGTGTGCTGATGATGAAGAACAACATCAAATCTGTCGATTTCTCCGATGCCATCAATGCGACCACGGCATTCCTTACCATCTCTACCATGGTGCTTGCCTACTCGATTACCAAGGGCATTGGCGTCGGCATGGTTTCCTATACGCTGATGTCTGCTCTTGCTTATCTGGTTGAGCTTGTGAAGTACGCGCTGAAGGGTAAGAAGGACGGTGCCGATGCGCCTAAATGGAACGTTTCGGTCGTTGCGCTTATCGTGACTGTACTTTTCCTCGTTTATTTCTTCGTTCCCGCAACCTTGTTCTAAGCCTCATAAAAACCCCCGACGGATTTTTCCGTCGGGGATTTTGTTTTTATATGGGATAATTGCACAAAGAAAAGTGTACTTTGTATAAAAAAGGGGAAATTGGCTTGACAGTGTGTGCGCCACGGTTATGCTGTTGTCCTCCTGCTGGTTTGGCGGCACCTCGGTGAAAAAGTGGATCGACAAGGAGGCAAGCTTCAAAGCCACCGCTGTTCTTTCTACGATGAGCGCGGTATCCGGCATCCCCGACAATGCACCCAACAGCGCACGGAGGGGAGATTGGTATATTTCACGTCGAGAACCGTTTCGTCGTTGAAACCGTATCGGGACGCGAATATCTCATTAATGAAAAGGCAGAGGTGCTTGGTGATATTGCTAACGCGCGTGAGTATGGGGACAGCTTTTTCCTTGGCGGCGGCAAGATATACGATTGGAGCC
>JAZOSC010000044.1:0-9810 GCA_045656925.1 Eubacteriales bacterium
CAATCGGACAACTCGTTATAGAAAATATGGTTAGTGAATTTTCAGCAGCGGCTACGGAGTTCTTTTTCACATTTCCAAAATTAGATATTACTCCTATGGAAAATGAAGAAAATTATTATACATGGCAGGAAATTGGAGTTAATGATTTTGCTGAATTGGTTATTTTGTATTCAAATCTGAAAAACAGCTATTGCGAAATAACTGAGGAAACAAAGACAATAAAATTAAATTGTTGCGATGCAAACAATTTTAGAAAAGTAACAACTTCATTTCCAATAACAATCAAGGCGGAATCGAACGGTTTGTATCTATCGTTTGATAGTGAAGGATTCTATAATGATTGAATTAAAAGATAACTTTGAATTTTATAAAAACCAATCATGATTACTTCTTTTTTGTGATGCCACGGTTATTGTATTAACATAGCGGGACTTCACGATAGAATGATCTTATATTTGTCTGCAATAATTATGGAATTCCACAAAATTATAGGCGGTGTTAAGATGAATTTAAATGATGCTATCCTCAGAAGAATAGAAGAAATTTGCAAGGAACGCAGTAGTAATATTTGTGAGATTTCTTTGCGTGCTGGAATGTCCCCCTCGGCAATTTATGACCTCATAAAGGGAAGAACAAAATACTCAAAAATTATTACCATTAAACGTTTTTGCGAGGGCGCAGAAATGACCTTATCTCAATTTTTCGATAAAGAATATTTTAATGAACCCGAGGAAGATTAAAATTTGATATAAAAAGGCACTTACGGCAAGCAAATGCCGTAAGTGCCTTTTCGTTTTTTATGCCTTTCGGCACATATTACGTATTATTCCGCACCAAGTGCCGCACCGATGACCGTGCCGTACTGCGCGTTTTCGGGAATAATAAACTGAATACCAAAGGTGCGCTCAAGAATTTCAAATACGCGGCGCACGGGGGCAAGGCTTGTGAGGTTGCCCGTCAGTACCACTCTTGAAACGCCGTGACTGCGTGCGGCAAATACTGCCAGCATACCAATGGTTTCGCTGACCATATTGGCAATGCCAAGGGCAATATCGCTCTTGGTGGCAAGGTCAGAAAGCTTGCCAAAGTTTGCGGCAGTTAATTCTGCGTTCATGCCGGGGTGCAGTGTTTTTTTGGAAATATCGCCGATACGAAGGTCAATCTTAGAAAGGTCGCCGTCCTTGGCAAGCTCCTCAATATGCTCCACGGTATCCACACCAAGCATCAGGCGGGAAAGGCCTACCAACGTACCGCCGCCAACACCTGTGCCGCCAAGGTACTCAATATCCACGTCACCGCTGTTATTTCGTTTGGCATAAATCAGCGCCGTGCCCGTGCCCATACTGACCACAATGGCCTCATCAAGTCCTGAAAGATACAGGCCGCCGCGTCCCACGCTTTCAAATTCGGGTACTACGCGGCAATCAAGCCCTGCGTAAAGCGGCTTCTCGGCAAAGGTAGAGCCAACGCCCGTCATCATCACGCGGGAAATATCGTTCATGGAAAGTCCGTTTTCCATGGTAAACTTGCCAAACGCGCCGTAAATAGAGGTCAGCGGATCGTTTGCGTGCACCAGCTGGGGTGCAATCAGCACGCGCCCCCCTTCGGTTTCGCGAAAGCCGACGATTTTTGTGGCACTACCGCCGACGTCGATGCCAAGCACAGCCTTTCCCATTGTCAAATCTCCCCTCTGAAAAATCCTTTGCTTCATTCTATCACAGTCTTGCAAAAAAATCAAGAGTATGCTATTATTATGAGGTATATAAAACTTTCAAGGAGAAGCGTTATGAGCTTTCATAATCCACCCGCCGCCCCTCTTGCCGAAAAGGAGCTTTATATTTTTGATATGGATGGCACCATTTACCTGGGCTTTCAGGTTTTCCCCTTTGCCATTAAATTTATTGAAAATTTGCGTAAAGCAGGGAAGCGCGTGCTGTTTTTTACCAATAATGCCTCGCACACCACGGCCTATTACGTGGATAAGCTGACAAAGCTCGGCTTTTCTCCCACGCCCGATGAAATTATGACCTCAGGCGACGTGACGATTGAGTATTTAAAGCGCCACCGTGGGGGTAAGAGCGTGTATCTCGTCGGCACTGACGAGCTGGTAGAAAATTTCCGTGAAAACGGCATTCCGATGCTTTCGGGTAAGGAAGCCACGGCCGACATTGTTGTCACCAGCTTTGATACCACCCTCACGTATGAAAAATTAGATAACGCCTGCCGCCTTGTCCGCGGCGGTGCGGAGTATCTTTCTACCCACCCTGATTTCAATTGCCCCACCGAAACGGGCTTTATCCCCGATAGCGGCGCCATTGCCGCCTTTGTCACGGCTTCCACGGGCAAAACGCCGACCTATTTCGGCAAGCCTTACAGGCAAACCGTTGAGATGATTTGCGAGGCTACGGGCTATACCACCGCGCAGATGTGCATTTTCGGTGATCGCCTTTACACGGATATTGCCGTAGGCAAGCGCCACGGCGTCACCGCAGTTCTCGTTCTTTCGGGTGAAACCACAATGGTAGACGTGGATGCCGCCCTGGAAAATGACCGCCCCGATTACGTTTTCCCCTCGCTTGACGAGGTCAACACCGCCCTGTTCGGCGTGTAATTTTTGATAGAAGATTAGATTTTTGAAAGGAGCAACAGTATGGCACTGGATGCAGGCTATCTTGCCGCACTTTCGGCGGAAATCAGCACTGTGGCGTTAGGCGCCGCCATAGAGAAAATTCATCAGCCAGAGCGCGATACCGTCGTGCTGCTTTTGCGTACCTTTTCGGGCGGCCGTCGGCTGCTGATTAACGCAGGCTCGTCCAATCCGCGTGTAGGCTTTACCGAGATTCCTTTGGAAAATCCGCAGAATCCACCGCAGTTCTGTCAGCTTTTACGTAAGCGCCTGTCAGGCGCGCGCCTGGCTGCCGTAAGACAGGAGGGCTTTGAGCGCGTGCTGACGTTTGAATGGGATACCCGTGACGAAATGGGGTTTCCCACCAAAAGCCGCCTGGTTGCGGAAATGATGGGTAAATACAGCAACCTGATTTTAACGGATGGAGAAGGGAAGATTATTGCCGTCCTGCGCCCTGTGGATTTCACCACCAGCACGCTCAGGCAGGTTTTACCGGGTATGCGCTATGAGCTGCCGCCCCCGCAGGATAAACGCGATCCCCGCACTGTGTCCGAAAAGGAGTTTTTAAAGCTCCTGAACAGTGCAGGCGAACGCCCTGCCGACAAGTGGATTACCGCAACCTATCAGGGTATTTCCGCTGCTCTTGCAAGAGAAATTGTGTATCGTGTGAGTGGGGAAACCGATACCCCTGCGTGTGCGCTTGACGGCAAGGCACTTTATGCCGTTTTTCATGCTGTTTTTACGGATATTGCGGAAAATCGCTTCGCACCCTGTATCGTGCTGGATGCAAACGACCATCCGAGCGAGTATGCCTTCTTACCGCTGACACACTATGAGAGGGTGCGTTTTCTGGATTCTCCCTCTTTGCTGCTTGATATGTGGTTCGGCACGCGTGACCGCGAGGCGCGCGTGAAGCAACGCGCGACCGATATCGTCCGTCTGTTGACCAATGCCAGACAGCGCATCACGCATAAATTATCCCTGCAACGCGCGGAGCTGGCGGAGAGCGCCGCAGGCGAGCGCTTTAAGCGTCTGGGAGATTTGATTGTGGCAAATTGCTATGCACTTTCACGCGGCGATGCGTGCGTGACACTCACCGATTATGAAGATTATCGCGAGGACGGCAGCTTCGGTACAGTTGAGGTTCAACTTGATCCCCGTCTTTCTCCCACCGCCAATGCACAGCGCTACTACAAAAAATATAATAAAAGTAAAACGGCAAGGGAGGAGCTAACCAGGCAGATTGCGTTGGGGGAGGCAGAGCTTCTCTACCTTGAAACCGTGGGAACGGCGCTTTCTTCGGCGGAAACTCCCACAGATCTTTTGGAAATCCGCGAGGAGCTTGCCCGTGCAGGCTATGCCTCGCGTGTACGTACCGTGGAGCGTAAGGGCAGGGGAACGCCCACGCTCGGCTTTGCCGAATATCGCACGTCAGGCGGGTATCGTGTGCTATGTGGCAAAAACAATCTGCAAAACGAGCATATCACGCATAAAATTGCGACCAAAAGTGACTATTGGTTTCATGTGAAGGGAATGCCCGGCTCTCATGTTGTGATGCTGCTTGAGGGGAAGGGAGAGCCGCCTGCACAGGACTTTACCGAGGCCGCCTCTATCGCCGCCATTTTTTCGGCGGCTGAGGGCGCTTCGATGACAGAGGTGGATTATACCCTGGTAAGAAATCTGAAGCGCACCCCCGGCGGCAAGCCCGGCTTTGTGATTTATCACACGAATTGGAGTGCTATCGTCACCCCCGATAAGGAAGCAATCGCGCGCCTGCGCGTCAAATAAAAGAACCCCGATACGGGCAAAACGCCTGTATCGGGGTTTATGCTTGCTGATTTGGCTATATTAAACCAGAATTTCTTCAATTACGGTTCCGTCAGCATCGGGGAGCTCTACGCCCAGAATACGCGCCAGAGTGGGGGCGGTATCCAGTGTGCTGCGGCGTTCAAGGTGTACGCCGGATTTGAAGTCGGGGCCGACAAGCAGCATCGTGGGCTGTGGCCCTTTGTCGGGATAATGGCCGTGTGTTGCACGTCCCGTACGGTAGTCCGAGGTGTCAAACTGTGTAAAATATGTGTCGCCCTCACCGTCGGCAAACGCGGTATAGCCATCGCCCTCCAGCACAAAGTCAAAGTCGCCGTCAAGATGCTCAAGTGTTTTGATTTCCTCACGCGTGTAGCAACGCTCAATGCCGTAAAGACCGCTTGCCTGCGCCTTGCAAAGCAGGCGGTAGGTGAGGTCGTAAGCTGTTTTGTCCTTGACAAAGACCTGGGCGGAGGCACCTGTGCCGCGCACGTAAGCACGCATTGTGGCAAGATTGCCCGCATCGTCGTAGGTGATAAGTCCTGCCTGCTCCAGCAGATGGTTGGGATTGCAGGTGCGTTTGATATCAATCTGACCGTGGTCAGAGGTTATGACAATGTCAGTGTTATCCAATTCGCCGATTTCCTCAAGTGCCCATACAATCTTTTCAATCCAATAGCATGTGAGGTCGAGGGAGGCGGTTACGTAGTCGTTGAAAACACCGTGGCGGTGGCGCATGGCATCAACGTGAGCAGGGTGCATCAGCAGTATGTCGGGATTGTATTTGAGAATCATATCGCGGCCGCATGCGTAGACAAACTCATCACAGCGGGGGGCCTGCCTTTGATGCTTATCAATATAATGCAGATTGCTGCCTATAATATCGGTAATCACCTGCTCCGAGGTGCCGCATTTTCGCATCACGTCAAGAAAGCTCTCGTCGGGAGTTGTCGACCAGCATTCTGCTATATTGTAATCAATATTCGGATCGCCCGCAAGACAGGGCCAAAAGACGTTTGCCACGGTGTAGCCCGCTTCCTTCGCCGCATCCACCAGTGTTCTTGCCTTGATGTCCTTACGTCCCCAATGCCATAATTTTGAGCGATAGTCGTCAAGCTCGTTGTTGTAAACACCGGTTTTTTCGGGGTAACAGCCCGAGATCATCGAGCAGTGGCAGGGATAGGTCAGTGAGGGGTAGACGGTGCGCAGGGTTTTTACCCAGCTGCCCTGCTGAAAGAACGATTGAAAGAAAGGCTTTGTCAGCAGGTAATCAAAATCCTCCTTTACCATGGCATCTACGGAAATGAGGACCAATTTTCTTTTCTTCATACGTTTATATTAACTCCTTTGGTGGAAATGAGAATGTAAGCTAATTATACAATTGCACCAATTAAATGTCAAGCAAGGATTGACTATTTTCCTCTTTTGGGTTAAAATAATAAAAAAGATTGAAAGGGAGGCGCTGTCATGGTTTTGATTATTGCCGAAAAGCCAAGTCTTGCCCGCAACATAGCCGCAGGCATTGGCAAATGCACCCGCCGTGACGGTTATCTGGAGGGAGAGGGGTATCTGATCACCTGGGCCTTTGGCCATCTTTTTTCTCTGGTTGATATCGAAAGCTATACGGGCGGCGAGGCAGGTGCGCGCTGGTCGCTGGACAAGCTCCCCTGTATTCCCGATGTCTTTCGCTTTGAGCTGAGGCAGGATAAGGATAAAAAAAGTGTGGACAGCGGTGTTTTAAAGCAGTTTAACATTATTTCTGCACTTTGCAATCGTGATGATGTAGATACCATTGTCAATGCAGGTGATGCCGACCGCGAGGGGGAGATCATCGTTCGTCTTTGCGTTGCACATGCGCTTAAGACTGCAAAAACGCAGAAGCGCCTGTGGCTTCCTGACCAGACGCCCGAAACCGTGCGCGAGGCACTTGCCAATCTGGGCGATGCCGAAGATTATCAGAATCTTGCCAACGAGGGGCTTGCCCGCACCTATATCGACTGGCTTTACGGTGTGAATCTCACACGCTATGCTACCATCAAAAGTGGCACGCTCCTTCGCGTAGGGCGTGTGATTGCCCCGATTGTCCGCGCGATTTATGAGCGTGATATGGCAATCCGCGATTTCAAGCCGGGCAAATATCTGGTCGCTTACAGTGCCGCCAAAACCAATGGTGAGATGGTAGAGCTTTCGGGCAAGCAGCGGTTTGAGGAAAGGGATAAGGAGGCTGTCCTTGCACTTTGCGCAAAAATGAATGCGGCAGGCGCCGTTGTCAAATCGGTGAAGCGTAAAAAGGACCATCTCCAGCCGGGCAAGCTTTACTCACTTTCCAAGCTGCAGAACGTGCTGGGAAAAAGGTATAAAATGTCGATGTCAGATAGCCTGGCCATCATTCAGACACTGTACGAAAAGGGGTATCTCACCTATCCCCGTACCAACTCGGAGTACCTTGCCACGGCAGAGAAGGGTAAAATACGCAAAATCATATCGCTTGCCTGTGAGCTTGGCTATCACCTTTCCTTTAAGGATAGCCCAAAGATTTTTGACGACAGCAAAATTGAGTCACATTCGGCACTCACCCCGACCTATAAGATTCCGAAAAAGGGAGAGCTCACAGAGCGTGAAAATATGGTCTATTCTACCGTATTCCGCCGCTTTGCCGCCGTGTTCTGTGCTGAGCCGTGTGTCGCGGAGCGCACTGAAATCACCGTGGCGGTGGGCGATGTGGAGGAGTTTGTCCTGAAGGGACTTGTGATCCTTGAAAAGGGCTGGATGAAATATGACGATGCGACACAAAAGGATAAGGTGCTGCCAAGGCTTTCCAAGGGTGACGTGGTAGAGGTTGCCTTTGCCCCGAAGGAAAAGGAAACTACGCCGCCAAAGCACTATACCATTGAAACCCTGAACAATTATCTCAAAAACCCCTTCCGTGAGGAAAAGGCCGCGGCGGAGGCCGCCGCCGAGGAGCAGGGTGATGCCGTTGGCAGTGATGATGCCGAGGAATATCGCGCCGTTTTTGAGGGCCTGGAGCTTGGCACCGAGGCCACACGCACGGGTATTATCGATAATGCGAGAAAAAGTGGATATATCGCCCTTAACAAGGATGTATACACCATTCTTCCCGGTGGCGAATATCTGATTGAGTGCTTGGATCGCCTTGCCATTCGTATGGATAAATTCCGTACCAGTGAGATGGGCAGAGCCTTAAAAAAGGTTTTTCGCGGAGAAATGTCGGTTGAGGAAAGCGTGGCACTTGCCGCAGCTGAGGTCCGTGCCGTATTTGCTACCAAGGAGCAAACGATTGAGGAGGATACCGAAATCGGTGTGTACGGTGAGGAGGTTGGTGCTTGTCCTGTTTGCGGCAAACGCGTCCTGCGCGGCAAGTTCAGCTATGGCTGTGAGGGCTACCGCGAGGGGTGTGAATTCCGCGTCAACACCTCTATCTGCGCGCGCGTCATTTCCGCCGCCAATATGCGCCTGCTGCTCGAAACGGGCAGAACATCAAAAATCAAGGGCTTTGTATCCAAAAAAACAGGTAAGCCCTTTGACGCCGCCCTGCGCCTGCAGGACGGTAAGGCAGTCTTTGATTTTTCATCATAAAGCGCGGCTTCAGGCAGCTTTTCGCGTATGCGTCTTGTGAAAGCAACCAGGTACAGATTATTTTTCAACGCAGGAAATACCGTAGCTTTTGGCATATGCAGCGGCATAGGAATCTTTAGGGCAGGTAATAGTCGGCTTTGCACAGCCGTCAAAGACGGCATGGCCAATCGTGCTCACACTGGCAGGCAGGGTGATATCAAAGAGCGCCGAGCAGCCGTAAAAGGCAAACCAATCCACGGTTATTACGCCGTCAGGCACAATAACGGCGGCAAGGTGCGTGTTTCCCTCGAAGGCGCGCTCTCCGATGGCGGTTACAGGGTAGCCGTCAAGCGTAGCGGGAATTTCAACCAGTGTTGCGGTACCCTCGTACTTTGTTACCGTCGCCTTGCCGTCTTTTACAGTGTAGTGAAAAATCATCGCATTTCCCACTGTTATGTCTTCTTCTGTTCCGCTTGTCAATAAGGAAAGTCTTTCCTCTAAATCCTTTACCTTGCTTTCCAATTCAGTTTGAATAATGTAATTTTTTTCGCGCTCGGCCTGTAGAGTGGCTTCCAAATCGATTACGCGCTTGGCAAGAGCTTCCTTTTCGCTGCTGTTCACCTTGTTTTCCGTGATGACTTCTCCCGTACAACCGAACAGCAGAGATGACAGCACCAGCAATAAAGCAAGCAGGAAAGTCGATAAGGGGGCAATAGTTTTTCTTTTTTTCATTTTGATCGCTCCTTTCTTGCTTGCAGTATAGCAAAGTTTTTCTAAAAAAGAAGACGAAATGCGTAGGTTGCCAAGGAAAATCAAAAATCCTTTGCAGAGCACTTGACAAACCGTAGGCCTCTCGTTATAATAGTAGAGTATGCGGGCCATTAGCTCAGTTGGTCAGAGCCACCGGCTCATAACCGGTTGGTCCAAGGTTCGAGCCCTTGATGGCCCACCAAGATGCAGGCACCCCCTTTTTTGGGGATGCCTTTTTTGCATTTTGGTGGGCCATCGAGTATGGTGAGAACCAACGGAAGATTGTAAATTGCGTAGGAGGGAAGCAGATTTAGAATGACGCAATAGAGGGGAAATGAAATTTAAGACAATCTGTTTTCGTCGCCAAGGCGACGATGACGAGCCCTTGATGGCCCACGCAGTGGGTGTTTTGCGTGATGTTCGATTTTTTCTTTGTATCTATATATAGTGGTGCTTTTTCTATATGTTGTGGCATCAAAAAAATTATTGGTTTTTCTTGTAAAAAAGCCGCAGTTTTGCTTGACAAAATGCTTTGTTTGTGCTATGATGTAAAAACCACCGCAAAAAACCGAAAAAGCCGCAAAAAAACTTTAAAAAAGTTCGAAAAAGGTATTGACAAGTTTGAAAAGCCGTGGTATAATTGAAAGGTCGGCGCAAATGTGTCGGCAAAAAACGATCCTTGAAAATTGAACAACGAGAGATAGTATGAAGCACAGCAAGTGCGAAATATCTCGACAATTCTGAAAGAGAATACAACTCTAAAAAAGTAAAAAGAGCAATCAAGCTCGGAATTAGGTTTTATCTCCTCGTCGCCGAGGGGTTAAGATATTTATGATTTCGAGAGTTTGATCCTGGCTCAGGATTAACGCTGGCGGCGTGCATAACACATTCAAGTCGAACGGACGGAGGGAGCTTGCTCCCGAAGTTAGTGGCGGACGGGTGAGTAACGCGTGAGCAACCTGCCCTTCTGTGGGGGATAACGTCTGGAAACGGACGCTAATACCGCATAACCAGGTAGTACCGCATGGTACAGCCTGCAAAGATTTATTGCA
>JAZOSC010000045.1:0-12926 GCA_045656925.1 Eubacteriales bacterium
CTTGTGACCTATACCGAGATGGGTGAGGCTTCCGCAACGCGCACGGCAAGAGAGGCACTTTTGCTGGCCGATCGCGCGCTTGCCGCAGAGCTCGCTGCGGCCTCTGCCACAAAAAACCTGCTCTCGCGCACAGTGGAAACCGTGGTGAGCGACACGGGCATTACCCTTGTCTGTACGGCGGTTTTTGAGGAGGATATTGCCCGCGTGGCGGAATTTGAGATAGAGGGATAAGGGGCGGCGCGGCCGCCGCAGGAGGTTTTATGGAACGGGAAATCATTCATACCGAAAGCAGTGAGATCACGGCGCGTATTTTCGGCGTGTGCGATGCGTATGCAAAGGAAATCGAGGCCGCCTTTGGCGTGGATATTGCCAACAGCCGCGCAAGGGGCGGTGACGCGATTGCGGTAACGGGTGCGGATGAGGAGGCGGTGCGCTTTGCCGCAGAGGTGCTGATGCGCCTGCGCGATGATGCCGCAGGCGGCGAGATCTCCGAGCAGCGCGTGCGTTACGTCATCGGTATGGTGCGCGATGGGCAGGGCGGCGAGCTGACAAGGCTTGACGGCGGCACCGTTTGCCTGACCAGCCGCGGAAAGCCCGTCAGAGCCAAGACCGTGGGACAGCAGAAATACGTAGATGCGATTGCCGCAAACACTGTGGTGCTGGGCGTCGGCCCTGCCGGTACGGGAAAAACCTTTCTCGCGGTGGCGATGGCGGTGAAGGCCCTGCGTGCCAAGGAGGTCAATCGCATCATTCTCACCCGTCCCGCAATCGAGGCGGGCGAAAAGCTGGGCTTTTTGCCCGGTGACCTGCAAAGCAAGATCGATCCCTATCTGCGCCCCCTTTACGATGCGCTTTACGAAATGCTGGGGGCTGAAAACTACGCGCGCCTGCAGGAAAAGCAGATTATTGAAATCGCGCCGCTTGCCTATATGCGCGGTCGCACGCTTGACGACAGCTTTATTATTCTTGACGAGGCGCAGAACTGTACACCCGAGCAGATGAAGATGTTTTTGACGCGCCTTGGCTTCAATTCCAAGGCAGTCGTCACGGGTGACCTGACGCAGACCGACCTGCCTGCAGGGCAGAAAAGCGGCCTGGCCGCCGCCGTGAAAATTCTTTCGGGTATTCCCGATATCAATATCCATTATTTTACCGACCGCGACGTGGTGCGCCATAAGCTGGTGCAGCGGATTATTCTTGCGTATGAGCGCTATGAGCGCGAGCAGGCGCATGCGCGCCCTGCCGCAAGGTCGCCCCAAAAATCGGACAAGCGAGGTGATAAGGCGTGAGGCTGACCGTTTATTTTGAAAATATGCAGAAGGCACATGCAGTCGACGCTGCGCTTGAGCAGCTTGTCACGCGCGCCGTGCGCGAGGCGCTTGCTTACGAGGGGATTGCAGGCGGCGCCGAGGTGTCTGTCACCTTTACCGATAACGAGGGTATCCGCGCCCTCAATCGGGATTACCGCAATATTGACAGGGCCACCGATGTGCTTTCCTTCCCACTTTTTGAGAAGGGCGCTGACGGCACTGAAATACTTGGCGACATCGTGCTTTCCCTTGAAAGATGCGCCGCGCAGGCAGAGGAGTTCGGCCACGGCTTTGACCGCGAATGTGCTTTTCTGACCGTACATTCCACGCTGCATCTGCTTGGCTACGACCATGAAACAGGTGAGGCGGACGAGCTTGATATGAGAAAAAGACAGACCGAGATTATGGAAAGGCTCGGCCTCGGTGTAAAGGAGTAAGCTATGAAAAAATCAGGATATATCGCGATTGTCGGCCGTCCCAACGTGGGCAAATCCACCCTGTTAAACGCATTGCTCGGCGAGAAAATTGCCATCGTGTCAAGCAAGCCGCAAACCACGAGAAACCGTATTCTCGGTATTCTCACGCGCGGCGAGGCACAGTTTGTGTTCGTGGATACCCCCGGCATTCATAAGCCCCAGAACAGCCTTGGCGATTTTATGGTGGAGGCTGCCAATGCCTCGATGCGTGAGGCGGATGCCGTCGTGCTGATGGCGGATGCGGGCAGGGAGCTGACGAGCGTGGAGGAAAACGTTATTCGCTACCTGAAGCAATCGGGTGTTCCCGCCGTGCTGGCGCTGAATAAGACAGACCTTTATGATGCCGCCGAGATTGCGGAGGCCATCAAGCGCTACGCTGCACTGCACGATTTTGCTGCTGTGGTGCCGATTTGTGCCAAGAACGGCAAGCAGGTCGGTGCGCTGCTTGATGAGTGTGAGAGGCTGCTTGCCCCCTCGGAGTGGTTTTTCCCCGAGGATATGATTACCGACCAGCCCGAGCGGCAGATTGCGGCCGAGATTATCCGCGAGAAGATTTTACGCACCCTGAATAAGGAGGTGCCGCACGGCGTTGCCGTCGTGATAGAGGAATTTAAGGATGAAGGCCCTCTTATCCGTATCCGTGCCGAGATTTTCTGTGAAAAGGCTTCGCACAAGGGCATTATCGTCGGCAAAAACGGCGCGGAGCTGAAGCTGGTGGGCACCTACGCCAGACAGGACCTTGAAAAGCTGTTTGGTACAAAGGTTTATCTCAATCTTTGGGTAAAGGTGAAGGAAAACTGGCGTGACAGTCGCGCCGCCGTCGGCAATTTCGGCTACCGCGAGGAGAGCTGATTTTGCAGAACTTCACCGCCGATGCGCTCGTGCTCCGTGTGCGGGAGCAGGGTGCGAACGATAAGCTGCTGACGTTGATTTCGGCCGAGGGCGGTCGGTTTTACGCCCTGCTCAAGGGCGGGCACTCCATACGTCACCGCGAGGCCGCCGCAACCGAGCCGTATACGTGGAGCAACTTTGAGTTTTATGAAAAAAATGGCTTCAGATGGGTGAAAAGCGCCCATACCGCAGAGAGCTTTGCGGGTATCCGCTACGATGTGGAAAAGCTCTTTCTTGCCGCGTATTTTGCCGACGTGGTGCATGAGCTGTCCGATGAAGGCGCGCCTGCGGGGGAGATACTGTCCCTTTGCCTGAACGCCCTATACCTGCTTGCGGCCACCAAGGGGGAGGATGCGCGCATCAAGGCCGCCTTCGAGCTGCGAGCCGCTGCTATCGCAGGCTTTACGCCCGCGCTTTCCCATTGTGCGCGCTGCGGAAAGCCCACGGAGGGTGACGCCTATCTTGACGTGATGAACGGCGCCCTGCTATGTGAGGCGTGTCTTGGTACGCACACCCCTCTGCTGCCCCTGACCGAGGCAGATGCGCTCGGCACGCGCCATATTCTTTGTCCCCTGACAGGCTCTGCCGCGGCTGCTGTGCGCTTTGTTATGACGGCGGAGCCGAAGCGCGTTTTTGCCTTTCGTCTGACCGATGAAAGAAGCCTTGACCTCTTTTCCCGTGCGGGTGAGGCCTATCTGCTCCATCATCTGGAGCGCAGCTTCGACACTCTTGAAAACTATCGCCGTATGTGCTCCTTTGGCAGACCGACGGCGAAAAAATGAGGTATTATGTTACATTCCGAAAAAATGCTGGCCACGCTCGAATATGATAAAATTCTTGCCATGCTTGCCGCCTGTGCGCCCACTGCGGGGGCAAGGGAGCAGGCACTGTCGCTTTCTCCCGATAGCGATAGGGTGGCGGTAGAGCGCCGCCTGACACGCACGCGCGATGCAAGATTGCTGCTTGCCGATAAGGGCATGCCGTCCTTCGGCCTTGTCGTTAACGTGGCTGATGCGCTTGACCGCGCCGCCAAGGGGGCAACCCTGACCACGCGTGAGCTGCTTGACGTCGGCAATATTCTGCGTACGGCGCGCGGCCTGCTTGAGTACAATCGCACGGGGCGTCATTTCGATACCGTGCTTGATGAGATTTTTGAACGCCTGCTGCCCGATAAGCGGCTTGAGGAGCGTATTTACCGCGCCATTATTTCCGAGGATACCATTGCGGACGAGGCAAGCCCCGCGCTTGCGGACGTTCGCCGCAAAATGCGGATTGCCAACAACCGCATCAGGGAAACCCTGCAGCATTACATCACGGCAAGCACCTACGCCAAGCACCTGCAGGAGAATATCGTTACGATGCGTAACGGCAGGTACGTTATTCCTGTGCGCGTGGAGAGCAAGAACGAGATAAAGGGCCTGATTCACGATACCTCGTCCTCAGGGGCTACGATTTTCGTTGAGCCGATGGCGGTGGTGGACGCCAATAACGAGCTGCGTATGCTAGAGGCGAAGGAGCAGCATGAGATTGAGCGCGTGCTGGCCGAGCTTTCGGCAGGCGTGGCGGCAACGACAAGTGCCATTCGCCTGAATTATCAGAATATCACGGAGCTTTCGTTCCTCTTTGCGTGCGGCAGGCTTGCCGAGGAAATGGATGCCACGATGCCGATTTTAACGGAGGCGCGTGAGGTAAAGCTGCTGCGCGCCCGTCATCCCTTGATTGATAAAAAGCGTGTGGTGCCGATCACGGTATCGCTGGGCGGTGAATGGGATACCCTTATCATTACAGGTCCCAACACGGGCGGTAAGACCGTCACCCTCAAAACGCTTGGCCTTTTTGCCCTGATGGCGCAATCGGGCCTGCATATTCCTGCTGACGAAGGCTCGGTGCTTTGCCTCTTTGATGATGTTCTGGTTGACCTTGGTGATGAGCAGAGCATTGAGCAGTCGCTTTCCACCTTCAGCTCGCACATGGTGCATATCGTATCGATTGTGCAGAGCGTTACGCCAAAGTCCCTGGTGCTTTTTGATGAGCTGGGTGCAGGCACCGATCCTGTCGAGGGTGCGGCGCTTGCCGTGGCAATTATTGCCCACGTCCGCCGCACGGGTGCGCTGACTGTGGCGACCACGCACTACGCGGAGCTGAAGGCCTTTGCAATCGATACCGCAGGCGTGCAGAACGCTTCGTGTGAGTTTGATGTGGCAACGCTGCGGCCGACCTACCGCCTGATTATCGGTGCGCCCGGTAAATCCAATGCCTTTGCCATCTCGGAAAAGCTGGGGCTTCCCGCCCACGTGGTGGCAGATGCCAGGTCGCGCATCAGCGCGGAAAACCGTCAGCTTGAGCGCGTGATCGAGGAGCTGGAGCGCGCCCGTATTGCCGCAGAGCGTGACAGGGAGGAGGCTGCACGCGTACGTGCCGCAAACGAGGCACTGCAGGCTGCTGCGGCAGAAACGGCAGAAAGCGCCGCACGCGAGGCAAGACGGGTGCTGGATGCCGCACAGCAAAAGGCCGCAGGGCTGGTTGAGAGTGCGCGTGCATCAAGCGAATATATTTTCGCACAGCTAGAGCAGGTGCGTCGCGAGCGTGAGAGTGCGCGGCTTGGCGAGCATCTCGATGCCACGCGCCGTGCCGTGCGCGCGCATTTGCGCGAGAATGAGGAGCGCTTCAATCCCGTGGAGGAGCGCTCCAATGCGGCATACGTCCTGCCGCGCCCACTGAAAAAAGGCGACGAGGTCTATCTGGTGGATATTGATAAAAAGGGCGTGCTGCTTTCAGAGCCCGATAAAAGCGGAAACGTGCAGGTGCAGGCGGGCATTATCCGCACACGCTCCAAAATCGAGAACCTGCGTCTGATTGAGGATGTACCCACCGTAGGCACGGGTAAGGAGCAGACGCGTGCAAAGGATTATCACGTCAGCGTATCGCGTGCGTTTCGCGATGAGATTGACCTGCGCGGTCAGACGGGTGATGAGGCGTGGTTTATTGTGGATAAGTATTTCGATACCGCTGCAATTGCAGGCTTTAAAACCGTGCGTCTGATTCACGGTAAGGGAACAGGTGCGCTGCGGAATGCCCTGTGGGGCTATCTCAAAAAGGACCGCCGCGTGGCAAGCTTCCGCATCGGCCGCTTCGGTGAGGGTGACGGGGGCGTAACGGTGGTGGAGCTGAAGTGATTTGTGTAAATTGTTGATTTTACACAGATACGGCGGAATAATTTGACAAAAACCGCCGAAAAGCATTTTTTCTTGCAAAAGGACTTTGCAAAGCGTAATCTTTATGTTATAATATTTACGTTAAAACGGGCAATGACCCTGTCCTGATGCGGCAGGCTTGCTTAAAATTATATTTTATCTGTGTTACGGAGGTTGCGTAATGAAGGAAGTACTGTACGGAGAATTGGCTGTCATCGGTATGAGAGGCTGCGAGCAATTTGTGCAGCAGGTCGACAACTATCTCAAGGAGTGGAGAAGACACGGCGGTGAGGAGTCCTTTATCGCCAACGTAGAATGTCCCCGCTTCAGCTCGGGTGAGGGAAAGGCGCTTCTGCACGATTCGATGCGTGGCCACGACGTGTATATTATCTGCGATCCCTTCAATTACGGTGTAACCTATAAAATGTACGGCCGTGAGGTTCCGATGAGCCCCGACGACCATTTTGCAGACCTTAAGCGTGTGATTGCCGCGATTGCAGGCAAGGCACGCCGCGTATCCGTCATTATGCCGATGCTCTACGAGGGGCGTCAGCACAAGCGCAGCGCACGCGAGTCGCTTGACTGTGCGCTGATGCTGCAGGAGCTGACTGCCATGGGCGTCAAGAATATCATCACCTTTGATGCACATGATCCCCGCGTGCAGAACGCCATTCCTCTTGGCGGCTTTGACGACGTGCGTCCCACCTACCAGATGATTAAGGCGCTTGTCCGTCAGTATCCCGATATTTCTCTTGACAAAGAGGATATGATGATTATTTCGCCCGATGAGGGTGCGATGGGCCGCTGTATGTACTATTCCTCTGTGCTGGGGCTTGACATCGGTATGTTCTATAAGCGCCGCGATTACTCCCGTGTGGTCAACGGCAGAAACCCCATCGTTGCACATGAGTACCTTGGTAACGACGTGTCGGGCAAGGACGTTATCATTATCGACGATATGATTTCCTCGGGCGAATCCCTGCTTGACGTTGCATTCCAGCTGAAGCAGCAGGGCGCAAAGCGCATCTTCAACTTTGCAACCTTCGGCTTGTTTACCGATGGCTTCGATAAATTTGATAAGGCATATAAGGACGGCATTATTGACCGTATCTTTACCACCAACCTCGTTTATCGCACCCCTGCGCTCCAGGAAAAGGAGTGGGCTGTTGAGGTCAATATGTGCAAGTACGTATCTTATATCATTGATACGTTGAACCACGACGATACCATCAGCACCCTGCTTGACCCCGTAAAGCGTATTCACAAGCTGCTTGAAAAGCACAAAAAGAATCAGGGCGGTCAGATCAAGCTCGAGATTCCGCAGAAATAACCTACATAAGACAAGGCAGCAGCAAGGGCTTGACGTTTTGCTGCTGCGTGTCTTTTTTTGAAAGGGAACGGTATGAAAAAGGATAAAAACTGTAAGTCCTCTCGGTGTCGGCGCACCTCGATCGGCGGTCAGGCACTGATGGAGGGCATCATGATGCGCGGCCCCGAAAAAAGTGCAATGGCGGTTCGCCGTCCCAACGGCACAATCTGCTTTGAGGAGGAGGCGAATGAGAAAAAGCCCCGCCCCAAAATTCTGAAGGCGCCCCTCATTCGCGGTGTGGTCGGCTTTATTGATTCCATGCGCCTGGGATATAAATACCTGATGCGCTCTGCCGACATCTTTATGGAGGAGGATACGCCGCCCGACGCGGGCGATACCGACAGAGCTGCAAAGCAGGGAGCTGCCAAGGCAGAGGAGCCGAAAAGTACGGTCAGTGCCGCGACAATGGCTGTCGTTACCGTGGTGGCAACGGTGCTTGGCGTGGGGCTTGCCCTGGTGCTCTTTTTCTGGCTGCCGACGTTTATTTATCAGCTTCTTTCCGATAGTATTCTGCCTCAGGGGTTAGCGGAAAGCCGTCTTGCACGCTCGGTATTCGAGGGGCTTTTTAAAATTCTGATACTGGTGGCATATATGGCACTGGTATCGCTGATGAAGGATATCCGTCGCACCTTTATGTACCACGGCGCGGAGCATAAGACCATTTTCTGCTACGAAAACGGGCTGCCCCTGACCGTTGAAAATGTGCGGAAGCAGCGCCGCTTCCACCCCCGCTGCGGCACGTCCTTCCTTATTCTGATGCTTCTGGTCAGCATCGTCCTTGGTCTGTTTATTCCCGTACAGTTCTGGGGGCTGACGGGTGTGCTCAACACCCTGGTGCGTGCGGCGTTCAAGATTTTACTGATTCCTGTTATGATGGGCATCGGCTACGAGCTGCTGAAGCTTGCAGGCAAATACGATAACCTGTTTACCCGCATCATATCAGCCCCCGGTATGTGGCTGCAGCACATCACCGTGCGCGAGCCTGACGACGGCATGATTGCCTGTGCCATCATGGCGTTTGCGGCTGTGATGCCTGAGGGTGAACGGGCGGAATATCTTGTGGAGGGCGATGGCACACCCATCTTGCCCGAGGCCGCCGAGGCAGGCGAGGGCACCGATACAAGCACCGAATAAGCGAAAAAGGCACCCACAGGTGCCTTTTTTACTTGCAATTTTAAAAAAGATATAGTATAATTTTTATAATGATTGGCGAGGGAGGGGTGTGCCATGCGTATTTTTTACGTCATTTCGGGCTTTGAAAACGGTGGCGTGGAGGCATTGCTGATGCAATTTATTGCCGCCCTGCCCGATGGTACCGATTGTCATATCGTGGCGCAAAGCGTTACCTCTCCCGTCTGTCAGAAGCGGCTTGAGCAGGCGGGTGCGACGGTGCATTTCGTCAGGGGACGCAAGCATCTCCTCGCACATAGGAGGGAGCTGCAGGCGCTCTTTCACGCATACCGTCCCGACGTTGTTCACGTACACACGGGGGAGCGTGCCGCAGCGGCGCTTGCAGCTGCAAGGCGTGCGGGCGTGCCTTCCCGTATTCATCATTCACATACCGCAAAGCGGTATGAAAAAAATCCGCTGCTGGCGCTTCTTTACCGCGTAGACCTCTGGCGCAGCCGCAGGGCGGCAACCCAGCTGGTTGCCTGCGGCGAGGGGGCTGCCCGTTATGCCTTTGGCAAGCGTGCCATCAAGGAAGGACGTGTAACGGTATTGAAAAACGGCATTGACGTGGCGCAGTATGCCTTTTCGGAAACACGCCGCACCGCCACGCGTGCCGCGCTGGGGCTTGATGTGAATGCCATCGCGGTGCTGATGGTGGCACGCTTTGAAAGACAGAAAAATCATGCCGCAGCGCTTCGCATTTTTGCCGCATATCACAAAAGAAATCCCAATGCCGTTTTGCTGCTTGTGGGTACGGGCAGTCGGCTTCAGAAAATCAGATGCCGTGCGGCAGAGCTGCCTGCGGGTGCCGTGCGCTTTCTTGGGGAAAGAGAGGACGTGGCGGCATTGCTTTCCGCCGCAGACCGCTTTATTCTGCCCTCGCGCTTTGAGGGGCTGCCGCTGACGCTTTTAGAGGCGCTTGCCGCAGGCCTTGCGCCCGTGGTCAGCAGCCGTGTGTCCCGTGAGGTGATGGGTGTGGGCAGCATCTGCTATCTGCCCGTATCGGATACCGTGGCATGGGTAAGTGCGCTTGAGGCTGCCGCGCCGAGCGCACGTGAAATGGGCGCTCTGCGCGTGGCAGAGGCAGGCTACGTCAGGGATAAAATGCAGGGAGAGCTGCTGCAGCTTTATCTGAAATAAAAACGCACCGAGGGGTGCAGAGGGGAGGGGAATATGGCGTACGTATCGGTGCTTTGTGCGATGGTGCTTTTGCGCTTTCTGTTGCCGCGCGACAGTGTGGGCGGCAGACGTGCTTTTGCTACCGTCAGCTGCATCCTACTCATCACCCTCGCCGCGCTTCGCGCCCCCATCGTCGGGCGCGATACCGCGCTCTTTCTTGATGTCTTTGCAAAGCTTGACGAAAGACCTCTTTTAGATGCACTCGGCTACTCCAACTGGGTGGAGCCGGGCTTTAAGCTGCTTTGCTATCTTGTGGGGCTGTTTACCGATAACGGTCAGTGGCTGACGGTGATCACCTCAATTATGATACATACCTCGGTATCCCTGTTTATTTACAGGCACGTAAAAAATGTTTATCTCGGCTTTTTCCTGTATATGACGACGATGCTGTATCCCTTGTATTTGAATACCATGCGTCAGGCACTTGCCGTGTCCTTCCTGCTTTTTGCATGGGGCTTTTTCAGGAAAAGGCAATTTCTTCGCTACAGCCTGCTTGTGCTTCTGGCGGCAAGCTTTCACACCAGTGCGCTTCTTTTTTTGCTTTGCCCGCTTCTCACGCTTATTCCCGTAAACAGGCGCACCCTCAGGGTGCTGCTGCCTGTGACAGGCGCGCTTGCCCTGCTTGCCCGTCTGCTGGTGCTGCCGCTGATTGCGCTGGCAGGCAAGCTCTTTCCGCGCTATGCGGATTATGAGGTCACGCGCTTTCTTGCTCTTTACGGCTTCCTTGCCGTCTTTCTTGCCGTGACCGCATACGGCATCTGGTGTCTTTATTATCGCGGCGCGCCCGTGTGCGACGATGTACCCGAGGGGGCAGGCATCGACGAGCATGGATTTTTCACCCTGATGATGCTCATTGGCGTCATTATTGCAACAATGATGACGGGCTTCGGACAGCTGCAACGCATCTTTAATTACTTTGAGGTGCTCTATCTGGTCTTTATACCGCTTGTCGCGCCGCCTGCCTTTTTCAAGGAAAGGGAGCATCACCTTGCCTTCCCCGTCGAGCTGCTTGTGATACTTGCGGCCGCGCTTGCTTATTTCTTGTTCCTGCTCTTTTTCCGCAGCGCGCTCTGGTATGATGCGCTGCCGTATACGTTCTTCTGGCAATAAGCCTGAAATCTGTAAGGAGGGGTGTCCATGAATATGACGGAAAGGGAACCGCGCTTTCTTGGCACGACGCTCCTTTATTTTGGCGGCACAGTGCTTGCAAAGCTTGCGGTTTTCCTGTTGCTGCCGCTGTATACCGCAAAAATTTCTGCTGCCGAGCTGGGCAGCATGGATGTATCCCTCGCCGTGACTGTGTTTGCGGCGTCGGTTATCCTGCTTGACATGGGCGTAGCCATTCTGCGCTTTTACCTGCAAGCGGAAGGGGAGCGCGCGCAGCACACGGTATTGACCACGGGGCTTTGCCTGCTTGGCATGCTGACTGCTTGCTATCTGCTTCTCGTTTTTGTCGCGTCACTGCTTTTTGAGGTGCGTTATTTTCTCCTTGCCGCGCTGTACGGCCTTTTCAATGCATTGCTGCTTGCCGCAGGGCACGTGGCACGCGCCGTCGGTGCGCGCGTGCGCTACGTGCTTTCGGGGCTGACTGCCGCGCTTTTGCAGGTATCGCTTGCGCTCGTGCTGGTGCTTCTTTTTGATATGGGTGTGCACGGTCTTTATATCGCATATGTTGCAGGTGCGCTCGGTGGCATTTTGGTGGCACTTTCTACCCCCGTCCTTCGGCGTGCGCCCCGTATGGCGCGTGTCGATGGCAGGCTGCTCGGCATGATGCTGCGCTTTGCGCTTCCCCTGGGCGCGTCTGCCGCCGCCTTTCTCGTCCTTTCCTCGCTTTCCCGTATCGTGACCTTCTATTGGCTTGGTAGCGTGGCAGCGGGTTACCTTGCCGTGGCACTCAAGTTCTCGCAAATTATCTTGCTTGTGTCAGCGTGCTTTCAGCTCGTCTGGCAGGAGATTTCGCTTGCAAAAAGCCTTGGGGAGGGGGATCGTACGTATTATACTGTCCGCACCGACCTTTTCCTGCGGGTGGTGCTTGTCCTGCTCATGCTGCTTATCCCGACTACTGCGCTGTTTCTCACGCTTTTTCCGCGCTTTCTCGGCGCGGAATACGAGGCTGTCAGAGGGCTGCTGCCTGCGGCTTTTCTGTTTTCGGCGGCGCTTGTGGCCGCAACCTTTTTTGAACCGATTTTCGAGAAATATGAAAAAACGGGCAGACTGCTGCTGACCACACTGGCAGGTGCGCTTCTGAATCTGCTGTTGACTGTCCTCGTATTGCTTTTTGGCGGCGGCACGGTATGGTTGCTTCTGGCAGGAGCTGCGTCCTTTTTTGCGGTGCTGCTGCTTCGTATTCTGATGCTGACAGCATGGGGTGTGCTTTCACCCTTTTTCAGGCGGCATCTTCTGCTTTTACTGCCGCTTGGTGCTGTTGTCGCAGTGTATTATCTGCTTGCACCTATCTGGCAGGCTGTGGCACTTACCCTCACGGCTTTTCTTGCCATGGCGGTGCTGCTGCCTGAAATCCTTCTGCTTATCACAAGGCTTTCCAATCGCAAGAGGTAAAAATGCAGTCGCATAGCGACTGCATTTTTGCTTTTGCACCACGGGCACGGACCTTCACCCTCGCGGATTTTGGGCTTAATGCGCTGTCATCGCACGGCAGATTATGTCAGCTCACAGTGCTCGCGCAGGGTGTCAAGGGCGGCCTTTTCAATGCGGCTGACGTAGGAGCGCGAGATGCAAAGCCTTGCAGCGACCTCACGCTGTGTCAGGGGCGGCTCGCCCGTCAGCCCGTAGCGCAGCAGGATAATTTCCTTTTCGCGCGCATCCAGCACGGTTTCCACAAGGCGTCTTACCTGTGACCATTTGATACGCAGGTCAATTTCATCCTCCATGTTATCCTCAGTTGCGATAACGTCCATGTAGGTAAGGGGATTGCCGTCGCGGTCAACATCAATCGTTTCATTGATGGAAACCTCCTGCGAAAGCTTTTTCTGTGCGCGGAAATGCATGAGAATTTCATTTTGAATGCATTTGGCGGCGTAGGTTGCAAAGCGCGCACCGTTTGTGGGGTTGAAGCTGTCAACGGCCTTGATAAGACCGATGGTGCCGATGGAAACGAGGTCCTCCGCATTTTTTGCCGTGCCGTAGTATTTTCGCACGATGTGTGCAACCAGCCGCAGATTGTGTAAAATCAGTCGCTCTCGCGCCCCCTCGTCCCCCTGCAGTTTGGCAAGAAAGGCCTCGTGCTCCTCGCGCGGGTCAAGGGGTGGTGGAAATTTCCCGGGTGTGCCGATGCCAAGCAGAAGCTGCACCGCACCCAGAATCATAGCAACCAAAG
>JAZOSC010000046.1:0-16861 GCA_045656925.1 Eubacteriales bacterium
ATCGGCAGGCTCGTATGCAACGAAATACATTGAACTGTTCATTGCATACATATTTTCACCAAGGCTGCTGCTGAAGGAGCCGCCGACAAAATTCGTCATTGCCTCGATATCATCCTTATGTGCAAAGGCAAGGCCGTGGAAGCCGTAGTCACGCTCGTAGCCAATCTCTTTAGAAAGGAATATATCCATCAGCGAGGGCTCTTCCTCGGGGATATTGGAGCTTTCGGTCTTATCCTTGGGCAGGAGATTCTGGTAACGGTCGTAGTTGAAATTGGTATTGACAACGCCGACAACCGTCAGTTCAAAATCGTTGCTATCGCCCAGCTGGTTCCAGCCAATCTTGTTGATAACCAGCGTTTTGCCGATGATATCATTGGCGCTACCGTCACCCGTCATGGTGAGGTCCTTGCCCTCAATGGTGGTACCGTCATAGGTATAACCGTACTGCTTTAACTGACGGAAGAAGAATTCGGTAATGGCGATTTCACCCTCATTTTCAGGCAGGCGACCCGTTACGGCATAATCGGCGGGCAGCTCTTCCCTTGTCATAGTAAGAAGGCCTGCAATCGCACCCGTGTAGACCTGATTGCTCTCGTACTGCTTGAACATATGCTGCATATCAAAGCCACCGTCGCCGTGGTTGTATTGCGAGCCCGTAAAGACAGGATGGAAATCCAGTCCCGTTTCAGCCTTTAAGCGCGCAAGATCCTCGGCATTGAGGCCCTGCTCCTCGTGCCAGCTGTACATATCGCCATCGTCGTAGGTGGTGGTGCGGCGCACGCCCATCGTGACGGCAGCGGAACGGATTTGCGTGTCGATAATGGATTGCGTTGCCGCGTGCATCTTATCGTAGGCCGCCATAGAGGATGAGAGGCCAAACATCGCAAAGGAGATAAAGGACAGAAGAATCGTCATCACAAGACGGAACTTTTTATGTTTCAAGCCCGAAGCACCCATTTTGACGGCATTTTTCAAGGGAAGCTTGGAGCGAATAAACTTGGCATCGCCCTTCTCGTATTTCTTCACGCGCACATCACGCTCGGGCACCGTCCCCTCAAACACGGTGGTAGAGCCGTCCTGACCGATGCCTGCGGCAGAGCGCAGCTCGTCATTCACGCGCCCGTCGCCCGACAAAAGCACGTCACCGCCCGAGGTTGCGAGATAGGCGTTAATCATTTCCAAATCCTGCGCGGTCAGGCGGTAGCCCTTTTCAATGCGCAGAATATGGTCGTTGATGCGATGCACGCCGTCAGAAACGCGCTCTGCCATATGCTCGTGCTTGGTCACGTCCTCGATAATCTTGCCGTCGGCAAGCTCGATAATACGGTCAGCATAGCGCTCGGCAAAATCGCGGTCGTGCGATACAACCAATACCAGCTTTTCACGGGAGAGGGCCTTAAGGGCATCAAAAATCTGCTTACCCGTGTTCGAATCAAGCGCACCCGTCGGCTCGTCTGCCATAATAATCTGCGGCTCCTTAACAAGCGCACGGGCAATTGCCACACGCTGCTTCTGACCGCCAGAGAGCTCATTGGGCTTGCGCTTGGCGTACTCCAGCATACCAACCTTGTCAAGAATGGCGCTGATGGCCTCATCGGTTGCCTTTTTGCCCTGCAACTCCAGTGCCAAACCAATGTTTGCACCTACGGTAAAATCATCCAGAATATTGTACTCTTGGAAGATAAAGCCGATAAAGGTGTTGCGATAGGAGTCGAAATCCGAGCCGACAAAATCGCCCGAGGATTTACCCTTGATGACAAACTCGCCGCTATCGTAGCTATCGAGACCACCCATAATATTCAAAAGTGTGGATTTACCCGAGCCCGATTTACCAAGGATAAAGACCATTCCCTGCTCAGGGAAGGAGACACTGACGTTATCAAGCGCCCTGACCTCCTCGCCCGTTTTGGAGCGATAAATCTTTGTTAAATTGCGTATTTCAAGCATTTGTAATCTCCTTTTTATAAAGATTATAAAATCATTATATCGTAACTCTACTCAAAATGCAAGAAAAAATTTCTGAAATAATAAAAAACCACGCGCCCACGGGCGCGTGGTTTTTTATTAGGTTGTTAACGGAAGAAATTAATCACGGAGTAGCCAAGCAGGAACAAAATGATAAACGGCAGAACATAGGTCATATAGACGGTAATCCAGCGCGGCATCTTCAGACCCTCACCTGCATTAAGCTCCTCGGTGAAATTCCTTTTGCCCCAACCGAAGCGCGTGGTGCAGAACAAAACGTAAACAAAGCTGCCAAACGGAAGCAGAACATTGGAAACGATAAAGTCCTCCATATCAATGAAGTCCTTGCCAAACATCACATCCTTTACACCGCTCCAGACGTTGCAGCCGAGAATAGCGGGCAGGGTAAGCACGAGGAACAAGCCAATATTGATAAGCGAAATGGTGGTGCGGTTCAGATTTGTCAGCTCAAGCCAGAAGGACATAATGTTTTCAAACACCGCGATAACGGTGGAGAGGGCGGCAAAGAGCAGGAAAAGGAAGAACAATGTACCGATAACACGACCCACTACAGGACCCATCGAGTTAAAGATGCCTGCAAGGGTGGTGAAAAGGAAGCCCGCGCCCGCATCGGATGCCGAAATGCCTGCACCCTGATTGAACGTAAAGAAGGCAGGGAAAATAATTAAGCCTGCGCTGATTGCAACAAAGGTATCAAGCCCCGTAATAGTCAGGGCCTCGCCAAGAAGCGAGCGGTCACGACCGATATAGCTGCCGAAAATAGCAATCGAGCCAATACCAACCGAGAGAGTGAAAAACGCCTGACCCATCGCGGCGGTGATAATTTCGCCAAGACGTCCCTGCTTGATCGGTTCCACAGAGGGGACAAGGTAGAATTTCAGCCCCTCTCTCGCGCCGTCCATGGTAAAAGCGTAGATGGCAAGGCCCAAAATAAGCGCAAAAAGCGCAATCATCATCACCTTGGTAATGCGCTCCACGCCCTTTTGCAGGCCAAGCGAGCAAATCAGGAAGCAGGCGATAACGATCACCGCAGTGGTGCCGATCAGCAGCCAAGGCTTCGAAAGCACACCACCAAAATAGTCGCCAAGTGCGGGAATGTTATTACCCAATGTCATCAGCTCACCGCCCGTGAGATACTGGAAGAAATAAACCAGCATCCAACCGGCGATAACGGTATAGAACATCATCAGCAGATAATTGCCTGCGATACCGAGATATTTCATCAGGTGCCACTTCTGGCCGGGCTTTTCCAGCGTATCGAAGGAGGTGGCAATGCTGCGCTGGCTGGCACGGCCAACAGCAAGCTCGGCACACATCACAGGGATACCGAGAATCAGCAGAAAGGCAAGGTAAATGAGGACGAACAGCGCACCACCGTAGGCACCGGTAATGATAGGGAAACGATATACGTTACCAAGGCCGATGGCACAGCCCGCAGAAATCAGCAGAAAGCCGAGGCGCGAGCCGAATTTTTCTCTTGTTTGCATGACAAATCTTCCTTTTCATAAATTTAATGTAGCATACTACATTCATTATACCGCCTTATCCTCCAAATGTCAATTAAATTATAAATTTTTCAAGTTTCTCATCAGTTTTATACAAGCTTTTCTCGCTTTTGCATACAATTTACTCATTTTTTGTTGCTTGTTTTTTGCAAAAAGATTTGTAAAAAAACGCAGAAGCCGCAAGGCTTTGAGGCATGTTACTCCCCGTGGGTGGTGGGGTAGGTGGTGGGGTGGCACCCCTCCCCCCTAAGAAAAGATAAGCAAAGATAAGCAGAGATAAGAAAAGATAAGATAAGCTATGTATATATGCGTCGCTTCGATAAACGAAGCGACGCCGCGCGTAACGCGCGCAATATGCCCACGGGGTGGCGGCAAGCAAAAGCTTATCCCACGGAATAATGGAACTGATTTTCAAGGGACGTGGGTGTAAAAATAGTGAAATATACTGGGTTTTAGTTATTGACAATGCACACATGCGTGTGGTATAGTACAAATAGCATCAGTAATGGAACCGTATTTTGATGCTAAACCAAAACATAAAAGGAGAACACTATGAAAAAGAGAAGAATCGCCATCGTCGCATTCCTGCTTTGTGCCTGCATGGTTATCGGCCTTGGCTACGCTGCTATTTCGAGAACCCTGACCGTCAACGCAAACGCACACGGTATTGCCGGCACGCTGGACGTTTACTTCACCGAGGCAACCAAGGGCGCAAACTGTGTAAATGCCAAGCTTGACGGCGACGAGAACGCAGCGCTTTCCGCCACCTTCACCACCACCGACCTCACCACCGTCGGCGCCTCTGCAACCGCAACCTTTAAGATTACCAACAAGGAAACGGTTGACGCAATCAACGCCAAAATTGACTACGTAATCACCAACAACACCAACGCAAACTATTACAGCGTTGCCTACGAGTTTGTTGCAACGGGTGAAGACGCAGACGCAGGCGTTGTCATCGCTGATGGCAATCAAAGCGTTACTACGCTGCCCTACGGCCAGTCCGTCAACATCGTTGTAACCGTAACGCTCAAGGCCGGTGTAACTGACCCCACCCAGTCTGCCACCATCGGCATCGACTTTAAGGCTGAGTCCCTGCCCACCGTTACGCCCTGATTAGCAACGGTCACTTACAACGCAGTAATTTAAACAAGGAGGTGCCCTGTCTTGACCCGCGACAAGAAAATTTTATATGCGCTTGCCACAACCGTCACGGCAGGGCTACTCCCCATCCTGCTGTTTGCAAAGCCAAGCGGCGGCCGTATGCTTGCCGCCGCCTGGCTTGCACTGATGGCAGTCGCCGTTTGCCTGCTCATAAAAAGGCGCAAAGCGCCCTCCCTGCACCGCAAAGCGGCACTGCTGCTCACGGTAGTCTTTGTGCTGCTGTATTTTTCGGTCTTTTTTATGGCCGGAATGCACTTCGGCTTCCAAAAGACAACGGTTCCATTTAATCTCAGAACTCTTCTGACGCGCATACTCCCGATTTTGCTGATTATCGCGGCCTCGGAAACGATTCGCCGCATCCTGCTTTCACAGGAAAGCACGCTTGCATCGGTTTTTGCATTTCTGCTCTGCCTGTTTGGCGAGCTTGCCATTGCTGGCGGTTTTCAGCACATCACTTATTTCAACGCCCTGATGGACATGGTGGGGCTGGCCCTGTTCCCTGCTATCACAAGCGGCATACTCTGCCAGTTTGTATCGGCAAGGCACGGCCCCTTGCCCCCCATTGCCTATCGCGCGCTGCTCGTGCTTATCCCTTACGTTATCCCCTTTTCTCCCGCACTCCCCGATGCCCTCGTGGCATTTAGCACCCTTCTGCTCCCACTCCTGCTTCTCCTCTTCCTGCACGCGCTCTACGAAAAGCGACGCAAGCGCGCCACCGCCTCACCACACGCCAAGCGGCTAGGGATTATTTCAGCCGCCATCGGCCTTGTGCTTGCCACAGGACTGATGATGCTCATCTCCTGTCAGTTCCGCTTTGGCACCATCGTTATCGCCACAGGCAGTATGACCGGCGAATTAAATGTTGGCGACGCTATTATTTATGAGCGCTACGGGGGACAAGCAATTTCCGAGGGGCAAATTGTGGTTTTTCAAAAAAATCAATCGCTCACCGTCCACCGCGTGGTGGAAATTGAGCACATCAACGGCCAAACCCGCTATTACACCAAGGGCGATGCCAACGAGGACCGCGATGTGGGCTTTATCACAAGCAACGACATCGTCGGCATAACCGACTTCAAAATCTCTTATATCGGCTATCCCTCTATCTGGATGCACAGAATATTTGAGAATGGATCGTGAGGTAACTATCATGTCAGAAACAGAAAAGAAAAAACGTGCGGGCCACCGCAAGAAAAGACGAATTGCCATCACCGTATTATCCATCCTTTTGGTGCTGGTAACGCTTGCCACCGCCGCCTTCGGCGTGGCACTCTATAAACTGAATAAAACCCTTTACATTGACTACACCGAGGAAGGCCTTGTCGACTATCAGGTGCATCTCAAGCCAAACGGCTTTTACGAGGAAAGTGTACTGCCGGCAGGACAATCTTACGTGGCCTCACTCATAGACAGCGTAACCGCCAAGTTCACCTATGCGCTGGAAACCGAGGCGAATAACGTAGATTATGAATACTCCTATTACATAGACGCACAGCTTGTCGTGACCGATACCGCCACCGACGTTGCCATCTTTAACCCGATATACACGGTCAAGGAGAAGCAGACGCTTTCACAAAACAGCGCAAGTAAGCTTGCCATTACCGAGCTTGTTGCGCTTGATTACGCACATTACAATGCGCTGGCTGAAAGCTTTGTTTCCACCTATGAGCTTTCAGGCACCGAATGTGCGCTTGTGGCGCGTATGCACGTTACGGTGCTGAGCATCTGTGAGGATTTTGAGGAAGACACGCAAAACGAGTATGTTGTTGCGCTCAGCATCCCCCTGACGACCAGAACCGTAAACGTGGAGATTTCCTCCTCCGTACCGCGTGCCGAGAGCAAGATTCTCGCCTGCGAAAAGGGCTTTGACCGCGACTTGTTCGTGAGTGCCATCACACACGGCAGTATCACCGACGGTGTTTTGCTTGTAGCGCTGATTCTGGTTGCCCTGCTTACACGCAGCACGGATATCACCTATGCCATTAAGGTCAAAAAGCTGGTGAACGCATATCGCTCCTTCATTCAGCAAATCAAAAATCCCTTTGTTACCGACGGGTATCAGATATTGCTTGTCAGCACCTTTAACGAGATGCTAGAAATCCGCGATACCATCAACGCCCCCGTGCTGATGTATGAAAACGAGGATAAGACCTGCACGCAATTCATTATCCCTACCAGCACCAACCTGCTTTACATCTTTGAGCTGAAAATTGCCGACTACGATGAAATCTACGGCACCCCCGCCTCCGACACGACCCCTGAGGCAGAATTTATCCCCGTAGCAGAGCCTGTCATCGAGCCTGTTGTGGAACAGCCTGTTGTAGAAGAGCCTGTTGTAGAACAGCCTGTTGTGGAACAGCCTGTTGTGGAACAGCCTGCTGTGGAAGACCCTGTCGCAGAGGAGCCTGTCGCAGAGGAGCCTGCGCTTGCCGCCATGGCATCCGCTGTTGAGCTTCCGAGCGAGGATGAAGAAGGCAACGCCTTCGGCTTTGGCCCCAAGTACGATTACAGCTTTGAGGCCCGTCTGGCGCTTGCCGATGATGAGGTTAAGGGCTACTGGCGCGCCATTGCAACCTTTGCACGCTCCTACGGCGTCAAGGTTGCCCGCAGCTGGGCGCGCGAGCGTATTTACATTGGAAGGAATTTGTTTGCCCTCGTCACCTTTAAGGGTAAGAAGCTGGCTCTGGCCTTCGCCAAAGACCCTGCGACGGCAGACGACAAATACCACGCAATGGATATGTCCGCGTTCAAGAAATTTGAGCGCACGCCGATGCTGATGCGTATCTCCTCTCCCCGCAAGCTGAAATTTGCCACCGAGCTGCTGACCGAGCTGTTTGAGGCCGCAGGCCTTACCAACAAAAAGCTTGACGTTAAGGTAGAATACGTCGACCACCGCACCAAGGCGGAGCTGCTGGAAGCAGGCCTTATCCGCATTGAAAACCAGTAATTCTTAATTCCAAGAAAGGAGAGCGCCACTATGAAAAAGGCAGTCATATTATTTACTCTCGTGGTGCTCTCCCTGGGACTCACCTTTTCCACTATTGGCTATGCACAAATTACAAGGAGCCTATCTGTTAGCGCAACCGCAACCGCTGCACCGCAGAAAAATGTGTTTATCTATGACGCGGCAGTGCTCTCTGCCAGCAACGCCAACGTCACGCTTTCACGTGTCAACAGCTTTACCTCAACCATTCTGAACACCACGACAAACCTCGGCACCAACGCCAACGCCACCCTCGTATACGAGGTCAAGCTTTATAACAATTCCGAATTCACCTTTACCTTTAATGATGTAAGGTTTGTCACGGGAGAGGGCACCTACGACAACACCAATATTACCTTTACGCTGAACGGACTGGAAAAGGGACAGGAAATCGAGGGCCGCGCCTATCTCACCTTTACCCTGACCTTTTCCTACGTTACAGCAACGGTTGACAGCACTGTATTGAATTCCGTGCTGAATTTTGAGTTTGTTCCCGCAAGCGAATTTGTACCTGAGGTGGCGGTGAACAACGCGCTTGACAAATTTGAGCTCATTCTCAACGATGAATCCGATATGGCAGCTCTGCTTGCACGCATGGACAACACTGAGGACCGCCTGAACAACACCTACATCGGCAACGTGGTGGGCGCCAACAACGGTGATACAGAGCTTCTCAATTCCCTCTTTACCGAGGATATGGTGAATTATCTGATGCTGGAAATCAACGGCGCCGTGACCTCGGTTACTGCCATGATAAAGCGCGAGAATGTAGACGGCAACGCCGCCACAGGTGACGAAAACGGCAACGAGATGACCATTTATCTTACCGCAGACGATATCACCAAAAATGCGGGCTCCCTATTCTCCCCGGGCAAGGTAACGGTCTATGCCATCGTGTTTACCAAGGACAACAGCACCGAAAATGCAAAATGGACACAATACGGCCCGATGTATGAGGGCAAGGCCACCGTCAACAACTACGAAAGCGGCGGCGTTCTGTTTGCAACGCGCGATTCCTTTAACACCGACACCTGGCGTGCGACCAGCACCTACTTTGGTGTTTTCCCAGGCGACAACGCCACCATTGAAAATCTGACCGCCGCCTACAAGCAATCACTTGTATAAAATCACCCGCCCATGACTATCCATGGGCGGCTGATCTATATAGCGCACAATGCCAAAAAATCTGCATCACAACAATATCAGTATAACACATATTTTACGATTTGTAAACCCCTGAAATGTACAAAATCAACATTTTCTCCGTATTAAATAATTTTTTGTTGTTTATTTCTTACAAATTGCCTATTGCATCGGTGCTTGAAATATGCTATACTAAAAGCGAAGAAAAGAGGAGGTACACACCAATGAACAAATAAACCAATGGCTCACGAGAAGCGGAAATCAACGCAGCGGCCAAGGTGTGAAGAAAATCGACAATGCGGTCGACAAGGAAGGAAATGCCCGCGCCAATCCGCTAAAAAACAGTGAACCGTAACCAACTGCGCCCTTCAGAAAATGAAACCGACAAAAGGCTATTCTCCCTTGAGAATTTTGAAAAAAGAGTTGTGGTGTGTTCATAGGCAAAACGAAGGGTAGATAACAGAAAGAGAGGATCACAAAAGATGTTAGATATCAAGAGCGAACAGAAATGACCCTTGATCGGGCGAAAAGCTTGGATCAAGGGTCATTTCTTTTTTTGTATTGCCGCTTTTTTGCCTATACGTGTGAAAATTTATTATAATAAATTACATAAATCTCTTGACTTTTGTTTTTTTCTTTGCTACAATGAAATTACTACTATAAGGAGGGCTATATCATGGCTAACTATAAACAGAACTTTATGCGCTACCTCGATTCCCAGGGTATCAAGTACACCGACAACAACGAGTACTCCGTACGCATTGCTTACACCGGTGACAACCTCAAGACCATTGCTTTCTACGTTTATTTCGATAAGGAGGGCAAGAACCTTGTTCAGCTCAGATGCTGGGAGGTTGCTAACTTCAAGGGTAAGGAAGCAAAGGGTATCATCATCTGCAACGATATGAACGCCAAGTACCGTTGGGCTAAGTTCTACCTTGACAAGGATGCTGACATTCTGGTTGAGTGCGATGCTTACATTTCCGAGGATTGCGGCCCCGTTTGCCTGAACCTCGTAAGACGTCTGGTTAACATCACCGACGAGGCATTCCCGAACTTCGCTAAGGCTCTCTGGTCTTAATTTGCCGTAAAAAAAGGACGAGGAAACTCGTCCTTTTTTATTTACAATCAATCCGCCTTTTTCAAATAAGGCTCAAAAAAGCTTGAGAGATGTGCGAGATATCCCTTCGGATCCATCGGCAGGCAAAGCCCATGTCCTGCCCCCTTGGTAATCACAAGGCGCTTATCAGATGCCGCGCACGCAGCATAGTTTTCCTCGCTCATATAAGAAGGCACGAAATCGTCGGTATCCCCATGAAAGAAAATGACGGGTACATGACAATGTGGCATAGCGGCCAGGGGTGAGCGCGCATCGGGGTCAAAGCGACCGTAAATTTTTGCGCCCAATCTCACAAAGGGATATAAGAGATTGGCAGGCAAATGCATATCACGTATCACCTTTTTGATGATTGCGCGCGGCGTGGAATAGCCGCAATCGGCAATCACGCCCACTACGTTGGGGGGCAAATCCTCGCCTGCCGCCGTCAACACCGTAGCGGCACCCATGGAGATTCCCGTTAAAATAATTTTTGCATCGGCATCAATGTGCTTGGTTATAAAATCCACCCACGTCAGGCAATCACGGCTTTCATTCACGCCAAAGGTGATAACGTTGCCATCACTTTCGCCTGCACCGCGGTGATCAACCATCAATACGCTTCTCCCCTGTGCAAAGGCGCGGTATACACCGCCTGCAAGGTCTGCCTCCGCCGTACCGCGATAGCCGTGCAGCATCAGCTCAATCGGTGCGCCCTTGGTATGCTCAAAATACTTGCCGCGCAGCGTCAGACCGTCAAAGGATTGCACGGATACGTCAAGATGCTCCATTACACGAATTTGCTTGATCCATTCCACCATCTGGGGGCGGTATTCGTCATAAATTTCCCCGGGTGGGGTGGGATATTCATCTGCCGCAAGAGGGTGCCTGGGCGGTGAATAAAACACGCGCCTATAGCAGATATACGCCGTAATCAGCACGGCCGCGAGCAAAAACAAAACGATACCGACAGGTAAAATCCAAGGCAACATACAAAGAATCTCCTTTTCAAGGCTTATGCTTTATATTTTAACATTTTTGGCAAAAAAATTCAAGCCAGGAAAATTTATGCAGCTGTCAGCCCACGCTGCAGCCCTCTTTTTTATACACGCAAAAACGCCACCACATGGTGGCGTTTTTGCGTTTAACGGGTAGGCAAGGCCTCTGCTGCCTCCACTGTACTCTCCGCTTGCCTTTTTTTCGCACGCTGTTTGAGTATAACATGATATGTACCGTAAAACAGGCCGATCCAGAGTACGAAAAGTCCCACCACAACCAAGGGATAAAGAACGGGGCTGCCATGAACGAGGTTATAGAACATCACATAGGGCGTGCCGTCATGATTCATCAGAAACATATAATTATAATCAAGCAGATGATTGACAATATAGGCGACCGTACAGAAGCAGCCGAGAATGGCGAAGGTGATACCGATATTGCGTCTTTTCATGCTGGAAAGGCCAACAACGAGAATATAGAGGGCGGCAAAGCCCGCGATGGTATGTGTAACGCCCGACACGACGTTATCAAAGCCAAGGACGGGATAAGCATTATAATTCTGCCCTGCACCGTATGTGCCGAGCAGCGCGCCCAGCATGCCGAAAATGCTGACAAAATCCAACGCCGCCTCCTGTAATCTGCCCTTGGAAAAGGCCGCAACGGGCAGAGCAATCAACTGAATACTGCACAAAAACAGGGGCAGCTCATACAGCCATGCAAGAGGATTCTGCGCGCGGAAGCACAACAGAACAATTTTAAAAAGCTCGATGCCATCAATGGTCACTGCGGCAATCTTTAAAACCTTATTTTTTCTTGCAAAATCAGCACCCTTATTGCGTCTTCCAAGAAAAACAGCAAGCGTTATCATGCATACGACAAGACAACTGACGAAGGTTATATGCTGCCAGGACATATAGCCCTCAGGCTCGCGCATATATCCGCCAAAGCCAAAAAACTCTCTCATTTTATGCTCCTTTCCATAGATGCTCCCATTATATCACAAACCGAAGCAGTTGTATATAGGCAATTTAAAGGAATGCTGCGTTTCTGAAAACGCTTGCCTATCAAGGCGGCAGAGCTCAAGAACTCGCCACCCTATCACGGCGAAGCCGTGGATATCATCAATTCCGCAGGAGGATGCACGCTGACGCGTGATGAAATACAAGGGCGGCGTGCCGCCCTTGATGATATACACGACTGCGTCGTGATGATATACCAATCCTGCGGCTTGGTGCGGGTAAGAGGACTTGTCCCGCTTTCTGCGGCAAGCCGCAGACGCCTAAAGAACGCCTTGTCGGCTAAACGCCGCCATTTGCCTTTGGCAAAATCGGCGTTCTTTTCTGCCACCGCATTATTCTGCAAAATTTTAAAATACTGTGGGGCGGCAGGGTTTAAGGGCACGCAACCCGAATCGCAAAAACAAGGGCACCGCGCAAGGCGGTGCCCTTGTTTTTGTGGTGCGGGTAAGAGGACTTGAACCTCCAATCACGTGGCGTTCCGCCACGACAAGAGTGTTTCTTGCAGACTGAACGTCTGCACTTTGCGCTTGAAATACAATCTATGCAGCCAGAAAAGGCATAACACAAGTCATCCACTCCGACAACTGCCGCGCAAAGCCGAAAACTCGGTGGAGGCTCCGCGAGCCTCACACCGACACCACAAGAAAAGGGACGCCCCATTCGGGACGTCCCTTTTCTTGTGGTGCGGGTAAGAGGACTTGAACCTCCACGAAGTTGCCCCCACTAGAACCTGAATCTAGCGCGTCTGCCAATTCCGCCATACCCGCGTGCTTTGCGTGGGTGTGGCGGAAGAGCCGCCATACCCGCATAACAAGCCAAAGCTTGCTTGTGCAAAATTGAATTTTGCTGGTCTGAGTGACACGATTCGAACGTGCGATCTCTACCACCCCAAGGTAGCGCTCTACCAAACTGAGCCACACCCAGATTTGTTGACCTGTATATTTTAGCACAAAGCCCTCATTCTGTCAATACCTTTTTTGAAATTTTTTTGCCATTTTATTTTCACCGATATAAACCGTTTTTTAAAAAAGCGCTTGCATTTTCCCATCAGTTCCGTTATACTGTAAAAGAATCCCGTGCTACCCCGAAAGGAGCAATTATGTCGTTACCAAAAAAAGCCCATCACCTTCCCCACGGAGAGAAAGATACCCCTATCATGCAAAACGCAACTGACGAAATCGGAAGGCGGTATGATTGATGCTACGCTATTTTTTACTCTATCTCGCCCTGCTCTCCCCCCTTACCCTCATCGTCTACGGCATTGACAAGGCACGTGCCAGACGGGGACTTTGGCGCATCTCCGAGCGCGCGCTCCTCACCCTTTCTCTCCTTGGCGGCGCCATGGGCGGCCTTGTTGCTATGCAGCTGTTCCGCCACAAAACAAGGCATTGGTATTTTTATGCCGTGAATATTCTCGCACTCATTCTGCACGCGGCAATACTCGTTTTTCTATACCGTGCCGCATGGTAAGCAATAAAAAAGACCGTCCGTGACGGTCTTTTTTATATTTATGCCTGTGCTTTCTTCAGCTCAATATCAAGCCAGGTCATACCAAGCGTAAAGGCATCGTGCAGGCTGTTTTTGTCACCCTGCTTGATAATCTTATTGGGATCCTTGGCATCAACCACCTGAATGAGCACCTTGGAGGGAACGCGCGCGTCACCCTCACCCGTATAGGCCATAATATCGAGGCAAAGCACACAAGCATCGTGATTCAGATCACCGTAGATGATGGTATCACCCTCACGCACCAGGGGCTTGCCCTGATACATCAGATATTCACCCTCTACCAATTTCTTTTCGTCAGCCATAACAAAGCCTCCTCTCTTACTTACAACAGTTAGTATACCATGCCACACGGAAAAAGTCAAGGCACAGACAGGATTATTTCTCGAAAACAGGCGGTGCTGTCTGCAACGCATGGGGGGTAAGCGTATGGCCTGCCGCAATGGCATACAGTCCATCCGCAGCCAGCGAAAGCGCACGCAAGCGCTGTGCCGCCTCGCCAAGCGCCTTACTCTCCGCAGGCTTGGTTACGACGGGTACCGTACGCCGTCTGGCAGTAGCCGCAAGAAACGCTCTGCCGCGCGCATTGGCACCAAGCAGGCGCAGATACGCGGGATGTGCGAATAAATCAGCCGTTCTTACCCCTGCCAGCAGGCAAAGCAGTGCACGGCGGATGCGCCCATCCGTATAGCGCTTGGTCGCCGCCTGCGCGCAAAGCGAGCTGTAATCGGTCGCCACACCTGCGGCCTTCACCAGCCGTTCAAGCAGCCCACCGCCACATTCCGCAATATCTGCGTTTTTTGCCAGGAGAGCACCGCTGCCGCGCAGGAATGCCAGCATGGCATCACCAAGGCGCGCCGTATCGGCTACACCGTATTTTTTTATCGCCTCCTCAAAAATATCCCCCGTTGCCGGGTGCAAAAAGCCTTCGATGCGCTCGCCCCGTGCCAGTGCGGCACGCAACGCAGTAGCACTCGGATATTCCCCCTCATTCTGCGCCGCGCGGTAGGGCGTACCCGTACGCTTCAGCACAAACGGGGTAAGAAAGGGCGCCTCCCTTTTCACAGCACGCAAATATTCCACGGCAAGAATGTCATTTGAGGAAACCGCATCACCGAGCGTATCAAAATACGCAGCTGCATCCCCCCTGTCAGGGCTTTGGCGCAGGGCGCGCTCAGGAGCTTTGGAGGCAAGAGCCTCTAACCGTGCAAGGTCACCCGTTTCACTGCCAAACGCGATGGTATCCACACCGATGCCCGCAAGCGCGCGCACGCCTGCCGTTGCAAAATGCCTTGCCGAGGCGGCGGCAAAGGGAAAGGGCAACTCAAGCACGGCATCCGCACCTGCGGCAAGCGCCATCTGTGCGCGGATATGGGGCGGCAAAATCGCAGCCTCACCGCGCTGCACGAAGGGGCCGCTCATTATGCAAACAACGGCCTCCGCCTCCCTGACTGAAGCAAGAAGTCTGGCGTGCCCTGTATGAAAGGGATTATATTCCGCGATAATACCGACGTATTTCATTTTCCTCTCCCTCCTGTCTACTACCTTGCAAGGTCGGAATTTTTTGGCTTTTTTCGGTACAAAATATTGAAAAAGCAGCGTGCCTGTGTTATACTATATGATGATGTATTTTAAATTACGAATTTGGAGGTCTACCATGAACGTATTAGTCGTCAACGCAGGCTCAAGCTCCCTCAAATATCAGCTGTTTGACACCAACACCGAAACGGTTTTTGCAAAGGGCATTTGCGAGCGCATCGGCATTGAAGGCTCCCGTATTGAGCACAAGCAGCTCATCAAGGGCCTGAAAACCGAGGAAACACGCAACATGAAGAATCACGCCGAGGCCATGAAGCTGGTTGTGGAGAAGCTGCTTGACCAAACCTACGGCTGCCTTTCCTCGATGGAGGAAATTGAGGCTGTCGGTCACCGCGTGGTGCACGGTGGCACATTCTTCTCCGAGTCGATGCTGCTTTCCGAGGACGTGCTTGCAAAGCTGCGCCTTTGCCACGATTTTGCCCCCCTGCACACCCCTGCACATATTCAGGGCATTGAGGGCTGCCTTGCAGTCATGCCCGACACCCCACAGGTGCTTGTATTTGATACCGCCTTCCATCAGACGATGGCACCCGAGGCCTATATGTACGCCCTGCCCTATGAGCTTTACGAAAAATACGGCGTGCGCCGCTACGGTGCACACGGCACCTCGCACCGCTTTGTCGCAGGCGAGATGCTGAAAATCCTCGGCCGCACCGAGGGCACGCGCATTGTGACCTGCCACATCGGCAACGGCTCCTCGGTTTCCGCCGTTAAGGACGGTAAGGTTGTTGACACCTCCATGGGCTTTACGCCCCTTGCAGGCGTAGAAATGGGTACGCGCTGCGGTGATATCGACCCTGCCATCGTACCCTTTATGATGGAAAAGCTGGGTCTGACACCCGACCAGGCAAGCGACCTGATGAACAAGAAATCGGGTTTCCTTGGTGTAAGCGGCTTTTCCTCCGACTCCCGTGACCTTGAGGCCGCCATCGCAGAAGGCCCTGCCAACCCCAACTACGAGCGCGCAAGCCTTGCTATCAACATTCTCACGCTGCAGCTGAAGAAGCTGATCGGTGCATACGCTGCCGAGATGGGGGGACTTGATGCCATCGTCTTTACCGCAGGCATTGGCGAAAACAACACCCGTCTGCGCGAAATTGTATGTGAGAATATGGGCTTCCTCGGCATTGAAATCGACAAGGAGCTGAATGCAAAAATGCTGCGTCAGCCCAATACCGTAAAGCTTTCCACCGATGCCTCCCGTATAGCCGTCTACCTGATTCCCACCAACGAGGAGCTTCTGATTGCCCGCGATACCGCCGCCCTCGTATCGGCTGCCAAATAAGATAAAAATAGTATAGCACAGGACGCGCTGTTTGGCAAGTCCACAAAAGGAGATATTATGAATAAAACGTTGAAAAAATTACAGAGCTTTCAGGGCGTAACCGGCCCTGTTGTCACCATCGTGATGGACGGTGTAGGTCTTGCCCCCGATACCCCCGGCAACGCTGTCAAGGCTGCCTACACCCCCGTGCTTGACAGCCTGATGGAAGCCTACCCCACCGTTACCCTCAAGGCGCACGGCACCGCCGTTGGTCTGCCCTCCGATGACGATATGGGCAACTCCGAGGTCGGCCACAACGCCCTTGGTGCAGGCCAGGTCTTTGCACAGGGTGCAAAGCTGGTGTCAAACTCCATTGAAAGCGGAAAGATGTTCGCCTCTGCTACCTGGCAGGAGCTGATTGCAAACGTAAAGGCATCGGCAGGCACCCTTCACTTCCTCGGCCTTTTCTCCGACGGCAACGTCCACTCCCACATCGACCATCTGAAGGCCATGGTACAGCAGGCCAAGACCGAAGGCGTTGCCCGTGTGCGTATTCATACGCTGATTGACGGCCGCGATGTCGGCGAAACCTCCGCG
>JAZOSC010000047.1:0-3187 GCA_045656925.1 Eubacteriales bacterium
CATAAAGCAGCTCTGCCGTCCGCTTGGGCACGTCAACACCCGAGAGCGCAATCAGATCCTGCACGATTTCAGCACAGGCTGCCGTCGCGCAGATCAGATGGTCAGCATACGGCTCACCCTTTGCGTGGTGGTCGATCATCAGCAAAACACGTTCCCCGAAAAGCGGGAAAAGGCGATCCAACTGAGAGGGTGATGAGGCATCCACCGATATGACACGCGCCTCTGCAAACGTCGCAGGAATTGACTCGGGCAGAATACTGTTCTGCAGCTCACCCACAAGAAAGCGCAGACGCTCGGGAATCTCATCCGCACACACAACGTGTGCAGTGCTACCCATGGCTGAAAGCCAGAGGGAAAGCGCAAACGCCGAGCCAAGACAGTCGGCATCGGGCCTTGCATGACAGCAAATGAGTGTGGGCGCAGGCTCGCACAGTAACGAGAGTGCCTCCTTCAGATCAAGCGTCCGATACTCACGCATTGTCATCCTCATCCTCCTCGGGCTTGATTTCAATCGTACTTAACAGACTCTGGATACGCGCACCGTATGCGATAGAGGTATCCTCCACAAAGGTCAGCTCAGGCGTGGCGCGCAAATTCAGTCTTTGCGCTACCTGACGGCGAATAAAGCCCGATGAGGACTTCAGGCCCTGACGGACCTCCTTTGGGTCGCCGCGCATGGCGGAATAATAAATTTTTGCATATTTGAGGTCGGGCGTAACCTCTGCCGCCGTAATGCTGATAAAGGCATCACACACGCGCGGATCCTTCACCTCACGCAAAATAACGGCAATCTCCTTTTGCATCTCATCATTGATGCGACCTCGTCTGTAATTAGCCATAACAAACTATCCTTTCAGGGATTAAAGAGGGCTGCAAGCGCAGCCCTCCCTTTTTTATCACTGTGCAGCGTCAACAATCGCAGTAAACTTTTTCGCCACAAGCGACGCACCGCCAATCAGGCCGCCGTCCACATTGGGCTTTGCAAGAAGCTCTGCGGCGTTTGCATCATTCATCGAACCGCCGTACTGAATGGTGGTTGCCTCTGCAACCTCCTCGCCGTACAGCTCGGCAAGCACCTGACGGATTACGCCACAGGTTTCCTCAGCCTGCTCAGGGGTAGCGGTCAGGCCGGTGCCGATTGCCCATACAGGCTCATAAGCGATGATCACGTTCTTCATATCCTCTGCAGAAACACCTGCAAGGTCAAGCTTGATCTGCATTGCGCAAACCTCATTGGTGATACCGGAAACGCGCTGCTCCTTCACCTCGCCCATGCAAAGAATAACACGCAGGCCTGCGGCAAGCGCGGCCTTGGTACGCAGGTTTACGGTTTCATCGGTTTCGCCAAAGTACTGGCGGCGCTCGGAGTGACCGATGATAACAGTATCAACACCGATCGCCTTCAGCATCTCTGCGGAAACCTCGCCCGTGTAGGCACCCTTAGCAGCAAAATGCACATTCTCGGCACCAATGACGATGTTAGAGCCCTTGGCAGCCTCCATTGCAGCGGCAATGGTCACGTAGGGGGCGCAGAAAATGATGTCGCAGTTATCCTTGCCTGCAACCATAGGCTTGATCTCATTGATAAACGCAGTTGCCTCGGCAGGCGTCATATTCATTTTCCAGTTACCGGCAATCACCGTTCTTCTTTTTGCGGGATTCATATTACAGTCCTCTTTTCTTTGTGATAGTGTCTATTACTTGTCGAGCAGGCAGGCAATGCCGGGAAGCGTCTTGCCCTCAAGGAACTCAAGGGAAGCGCCGCCACCGGTGGAAACGTGCGTCATACGGTCAGCAAAGCCAAGCTTCTCCACTGCAGCTGCAGAGTCACCGCCGCCGATGATGGAAATGGCATCACTCTCGGCAACAGCCTTGGCAACAGCCTCGGTGCCTGCGGCAAAGTTATCCCACTCGGAAACACCCATCGGGCCATTCCAGATAACGGTGCCTGCGTTTGCAAGAACCTCTGCAAACAGCGCCTGCGTCTTAGGACCGACGTCAAGGCCCATCCAGCCCTCGGGCATCGCCTCGGAATCAACGATCATGCTCTCGGTATCGGGTGCATACTCGCGACCGATCTTATTATCAAGCGGAAGCAGGAAGCGAACACCCTTGGCCTTCGCCTTAGCCATCAGCTCCAATGCAAGGTCAAGCTTGTCGTGCTCACAAATAGAGGAGCCGATTTCAAGGCCCTGCGCCTTGAAGAAGGTATATGCCATGCCGCCACCGACGATCAGGGTATCCACCTTCTCGATAAGGTTATTGATAACACCGATCTTATCGGAAACCTTGGCACCGCCGAGAATGGCAACGAAGGGACGCTTGGGATCAGCAAGTGCGCCGCCCATAATAGAGATTTCCTTCTGAATCAGGTAGCCGCAGACTGCGGGCAGGTAATCAGCAAGTCCTGCGGTGGAGGCGTGTGCGCGGTGTGCGGTGCCGAACGCGTCGTTTACAAAAATTTCAGCCATAGAGGCCATTTCCTTCGCAAACTCAGGATCGTTCTTGGTTTCCTTCTTATGGAAGCGCACGTTCTCAAGAAGCAGAACCTCACCGGGCTTCAGTGCAGCAGCCTTCGCCTTGGCATCAGGGCCAACAACGTCGGTTGCCATCTGCACCGCAATGCCAAGCAGCTCGGACAGGCGCTTTGCAACAGGTGCAAGAGAAAACTTCTGAATATCGCCCTGAGCAGCCGCAAGGAACTTGGAGGTGGCAGCAGCCTGCTCAGCCTCAGGCATAGCCTCAACCTTCTTCTTTTCCTTCTTATCAAGCTCTACCTTAGCGTCAAGTATATTGTGGGGACGGCCAAAGTGAGAGCAAAGAATCACGGCAGCACCCTGTGCAAGCAGGTACTTGATGGTGGGCAGTGCGCCAACGATACGCTTATCGTCGGTGATAACACCATCCTTCATGGGGACATTGAAGTCGCAACGGGCAATAACCTTTTTGCCGGCAACAGCAATATCTTCAATTGTTTTCTTGTTGTAGGTCATTTGAGTGATCCACCTTTCCTAAGTTTCTCCGCGCATCGCGCGGATAATATTTTAAACATTACTATTTTAGCACACATAATAAAAATTATCAAGTGACTTTGACAAAAAAATAACGTTTTTTTGAGTATCTCGGCTATTTCCGCTTCAAAATGCGGGCAAGCAGTGCCGAGCGTCCCACATCCGGCTTCGCATTC
>JAZOSC010000048.1:0-17155 GCA_045656925.1 Eubacteriales bacterium
TATGGACGAGCGTATGACCACGATGGCCGCCTCCCGTTTTTTGAATGAAACCAATACGAGAGGACAGAAAAGAAAGGGCGTCATTGACACCCTTTCAGCCGAAATCATTCTGCAAAACGCGCTGGACAGGCTGCGCGCACAAGCATGAGCGAAAACCGCTTTGTCGCCATAGACGGCGAAACGATTGCCTATACCCTTACCAGGAAAAGCGTAAAAAACATCACGATCCGCGTGCGCGAAAGCGGTGAGGTTGCAGTGACAGCACCCACGCGCACAGCCATCGCACGCATTGAGGAGATTTTAAGGGATAAAATTAAGTTTGTCCGAGAGGGACGCGAGAAAATGCAAAAAAAGCGTGCGGCCCTGCCAAAGCCATTACAGCTTGTGACAGGAGAAATCATTCCCCTTTTCGGCGCACCCCACACTATCTCTGTCCTGCAGGACAGCAAGCGTCGTGCAGGCACCGTAAACGGCACACTTTATCTTTCTGTCAAAAATCCCGATGACGCCGCCGAGCGTTATCGCTGCTTTGCTGAATTTTCGGATGCAACGGCAAGGGCTTATTTCGCCAATGCCGTCGCAAAAGCCTTGCCTGAATTTCTCCCCAAGCCCCCAAAAATGCCGACTCTCTGCTACCGTACGATGAAAACAAGATGGGGTGCTTGCAACTACGCCAAGCAAAAAATCACCTTCAACCGCAGTCTGATATTCTTTCCGCCCCCACTCATTGAATATGTGATTTATCACGAGCTGGCGCATTTTCACCATCACGACCACAGCAAGGCCTTCTGGCAATTTCTTACAGCGAAAATGCCCGATTGCCAGGCAAGACGCAAGGCACTGAACGAATATAGGCCACCAAGCCTTGCATTTGAAAAAGCATAAAAAAACTGCCCCAAACGGTACCGTTTGGGGCAGTTTTCAGGTTAAAGTGCTATCAACAGCATAATGGCATTTGCAAGGAACAGCGCCGCACCGACAAGAAAAACAATAAGCGCAAGCAAGCGCCCCTTGGAGCGCGGTGCGCGAAACGGCCCCAGCACACAAAACGGCACCGATGCCACAAAAAAGCAGCCCTGCACAAGGAAAAACAAGATGAAAAACACAAGCAATACCGCCACACCAATCGAATCACCCGGGGCGGCAGAGGTCATGGTGACAAATGCACTGATTGCAAAATAAGCGGCAATCGCACCCACAATCAGGGAAATACTGCATAAAACAAGTACAACAATCAAAAAGATATTTTGCGTTTTCGTCGTCATATCAGGTTCTCCTTTTGAAAATTATTTGCCAACACAAAAACGAGAGAAAATATCGGCAACAACGTCCTCGCCAACGGCGCGTCCGTCCACCTCGCCAACGGCAGATGCAGCAAGCTCGACAGCCACGCAGACAGCATCAAGCGGCACGCCCGCATCCAAAGCCGTGATGGCACCGTCAAGCGTCTCTCTTGCACGCTCAAGCGCGGCAAACTGTCTGGCACTTGCCACAACAGGGTCCCTGAAAAGATTACATTCCCCCGTACGGTATATTTCTGCCAACGCCGCAGAAAGTGCGGAAATATCTCCCGTCTTGGCACTAACCGCTACGGTACGGTAACCGCAATCGGCATATGGATTGACACCAACGGGAGCCTTATCCTGCTTATTCAGCACCAGAATCACCGTTCCCTCTGCACGCGCAAGACGCGCAAGAAAGGCATCGACCTCCGCACCACGCGGCGCAGCGGCATCCAGCACAGCAAGCACCAGCTCGGCACGCACAATGGCGGCATCTGCCCGTTCTACACCCATACGCTCCACAACATCGTCGGTTTCGCGCAGGCCTGCCGTATCGGATAAGCGCAGTGTGACATCTCCGAGAGATACCGTTTCGGTCAGCATATCGCGTGTTGTGCCTGCAATATCGGTAACAATGGCCGCCTCATGGCCGACGAGCGCATTATACAGGGTTGACTTCCCAGCATTGACAGGGCCGCAAATGACAGCTTCAATGCCCTCACTGACGGCGCGCCCCGTGTGCCAGGTCTCCGCCAGCGCTTGCACACGCGTATACACGGCGGCAAGTGCCGTGCGAAGCTCACCCCGACTCATGCTGGCAAGATCCTCGTCGGGGAAATCAATTTTTGCATACACGTCGGCAAGAATGGCCGTTAGCGCGGTGTAAATCTCCCGTGCGGCATCGGCAAGCCTGCCCGACATACCGCCACGTGCAAGCGCAAGCTGCCCTTTTGTGCCCGCATCAAGCAGCGCACAAAGGGATTCCGCTGCAGCAAGCCCCATCTTGCCGTGCATGACAGCACGGGCGGTAAATTCCCCCGCCTCAGCCATTCTGGCGCCTGCGGCAAGAACGGCCGCAAGCACAGCCTCTGTGACCAGCACACCGCCGTGGCAGGAAATTTCTGCCACGTCCTCTCCCGTAAAGGAAGCGGGGGCGGCAAAAAAGGTAACAAGCCCCTCGTCAATTGCCTCACCCGTCGGGGTATGTATTTGACCAAAGCAAGCATAACGGGGATTCTCCTGCGGCATCCTGCCAAACGGCGTGAAAACGCGCGCAAGAAGCGCGCGCGTTCCCTCACCCGACACGCGTAAAACAGCAATACCGCCCTTGCCTCTCGGCGTAGAAACAGCGGCTATCGTATCAAAAGCATTCATAAAATCACAACACGGCATCAGGCTTTCCGCAAAACGGGGAAGGCCTGACACCGTGTCCTTTACTATTTATCAGAATTCGGCAAACTCATCAAACTCGCCTGCAGTAGAGGCGGGTGCGGTTGCCTCGGTGTCAAGGTACATCACAACCTTACGGTTATTCTCGCTACCGATAGAATTGGTAGAAACACCCTCAATATGCTGCACCTCGGAATGAATGATGCGGCGCTCATAGGGATTCATCGGCTCAAGCATCACGCTCTTTTTATAGCGCAGAACCTGCTCTGCCTTTCTGCGAGCCAGCGCACGCAGGGTTTCCTCGCGCTTTGCGCGGTAATTCTCCACGTCAACGGTAATGCGGCAGTACTCGCGCTTCTCACCTGCAATCTTCTTGTTTGCGGCAAGGTTGGCGAGATACTGGAGAGAATCGAGCGTATCACCGTGGTGACCAATCAGCGCACCTGCGCCCTCACCCTCCACGCGAATCAGCTTGTTCTCATCCTTCTCATCACCCTGCACAAGGGTAACGGTTGCTTCAATACCCATACCCTGCACCAAGGAGCGAATCAGCTCGACAGCTGCATCCACACCACGGGGACGGTAGGTTGCGGTAATCTTCGCCGCCACTGCACCAAAGCCAAGAAATCCCTTCTTCGGCTCCTCTACAACGGTATAAGTGACAGACTCCTTGCGGGGCGCACCCAGCTCAAGAGCCGCCTTTTCTACAGCCTCCTCCACGGTTTTGGCTGTAACGGTAATTTCCTTTATCATCTGTGATATCCTCACTTTTACTTTTTATCGTCCTTGCGGTCAGCCTTCAGGTTAGGCACAGCAGGCGCTTCCTCGGTCGTGACAGCCTCATCCGCTTCAACAGGAGCAGGCTCCTCCCTCTTCTCCTCCACCTTATCAGGTACGGCAGGGGGCAGCGGCTCGTCATCTGCATCAATATAATGAAGGGATCTAACCTTCGCGCCACTCGGCGTCACACGCTCGCCCGCCTGCTTCCGCTCGGGCTTCGACTTACCCTTGAGCGCGCGTTCAGCAGCCTTATAGTCCTCCTCGGTAAACACGGGCAACGGCATCGTCTTATGCAGGACAAATTGCTTCAGAGTGGTCAGCACGCTCTTGAAAATCCAATAAATGCCAACAGCGGCAGGAACGATGAAGGCGATATAAACGCTCATCAGAGGCATACCGATATCCATCATGTTATTCGAGCAGCCCATCTGTGCATCCTGCATCGCAGGCTGGTAGGTGAACTTACGGGTGAGCTTCATGCTGAAGAAATAGAATACAAAGGTCAGAATAGGCACCAGCACCAGAATACTGGTGAAGGAGGGAACCTGGCCCATGTTAATGCCAAACACGTTAAAGTTCGGAATGCTCACACCGTTCAGCTTTTCAAAGCACTCGGCAGAGTTGGAGAAGAAGGCAAAATCCTTCAGGCCGTCAAGCTTACCTGCGGCCTGGGAAAGCATCTCAATCGTACCGCGGTTCGAGCCGAGGTTAAGTCCAAGACCGCCTGCGGCCTTTGCCGTATTGCAGTAGGTGGCAAGTGCAGTGGAAACGCCCTGTGCCATACCAAGCACGTAACGAATGGGATCAATCACAATGCGATAGAGCGCAAGAATCAAGGGAAGCTGAATCAAGAGCGGCAGGCAACCACCCATCGGGTTGAAGCCCTCCTCCTGATACATCTTCTGGATTTCCTGTGCCATCTTCTGCTGCGTCGCCTGGTCATTACGGCCCTTATACTTATTGCGGATTGCCATTTCCTTGGGACGCATTTTAGCCTGCTTGATGGAGTTCTTCTGCTGCTTGATGCCAAAGGGAAGCATCAATGCCTCAACCACAATGGCAAAAATGAAAAGACCGAGCACGTAATTACCGCCCGTAATATTCGTAAGCAGCTTCATAAACCAGCCGATGCCAATCAGAATATTGTCAATCAGGCCGTTTTTCGCATCAATCTCAACCTTATTTTCTGCCGCCATTTTGGAAACGACGGTATCTGCCTTGGCAAGGTCGGCAAGCAGCGCAGCGCGCAGCTCGTTATACTTTTCAAGCTGGGACGCGTCGGTGGGCTTAACACGGTCAAGTGCCGCCGCAATGCCTGCCTGATCGACGACACCAAGGTCAGGTGCATCAGCCATGGCATCAAAGCCCTCGGCAGTCATGTTATAGCCACGGGTTGCGGCAACAAAAATTGTACGTGCGGTATATGCGGGACGGCTTTTGGCATCCTTTTGTGCATATACGCTCTCCTCAAGCAGGAGAATACGTGCAAAATAGGTTTCGGCATCCTCGCCGTTCTCCCAGGCGTAACTGGGATCCTTTACGCCGCCTCCTCCGCAGGAGGTAAGAGTCAGCATCGTGCCGACAAGCAACAGCATTGCAAATGTCAGCGCAAGCACTCTCATCATTCTTTTCTTGTTCATAGATTTTTTTCCTTTCCATGGACGGAAGCCTCGGGGGGAATATCCCCTGCTTCACAAGGTGGACGCGATAAATCGGTGCCTTCCTGCCCGTGGCACCCGCTGCCGTCCTCACAGCACTCATCGGGATCGGGGAGTGTGCGCGGCCCACGATAGCAGAGCCCCTTTTCGGGCACAGGATCATAGCCACCCGCACAGTACGGGTTACAGCGCAATATTCTCCATACCGTCAAAATCAGCCCCACGAAAAATCCGCGCTTTTCAAAGGCCTCGAGCGCATACGCCGAGCAGCTCGGCGTAAAGCGACAGCAGGGCCTGCGCTTCAGGGGAGATAAGACTTTTCTGTAAAAGCGTATCAGCCAGATGCAAAGGTGCTTCAAGGCTTATCCTCGGTCATGCCCAGTGCGCGGAAGGCACGCACCAAGTCCCTGGTGACGTCATTGGTCTTTTTGCCGCGGATATCATCGCGTGCCGCAAGCACCACGAGATAGCCCGTCTTCAGCCCTGCCGTGGTTTTCACGGCACGGTATGCCTCGCGCAGAAGCCGCTTGGCACGATTCCGCACCACAGCACCCCCCAGGCGCTTGCCAACCGAAAGGCCAACGCGATTGAGATATTTTTTTTCGGGATTTGCCAGCATCAGCTTTTTGGCGGCGTAATCGCGCAGCACGTAGACTGCCACCGTTTTGGTAACAAACCGTTCACCGCGCCTGAACGCCTTATTGTAAAGATGATGCTCCTTGATGGCGTAGTTCTTCATGTCAGCTGCCCCTTTTGCTTCCGTAAAATTTGGGTAAATGCTTGCTTTGACTTTGCGTCGAATAAGAAAAGACCGACGTCCTTGACAGCCGCCAGAAACATCGGTCATTTTCTATGTGGGCGCAGGACTTAATAGGTCAGTCTCTTTCTGCCTTTTGCGCGTCTTCTCTTCAGAACATTTCTGCCATCGGCAGTTCTCATTCTTTTTCTAAAACCGTGCTCTTTCTTTCTCTGACGCTTTTTGGGTTGGTAGGTTCTGAGCATAGTTGGCACCTCCTTCAGGTTGAATTCGGAAGCGAAATGGGGGAACAGGCATGTCCTCTGCCACAACGCTTTTTACAGTGACCTATTTATTATATACGGAGATGGACCGATTGTCAAGAGTTTTTTTCATTTTTAGCATTTTTTTCAAAAAATATTAATTTTACAAGTCATTTTTTAAAATAAAATTCAAATAAAAAGCAATATAGCGCGCAAAGAGGGCGCCTCTTGCTTTTTTACACACAATATGCTATACTGTTGAGGCACGCATCGGACAATCCCCGCGTGTTAGAAAAGAGGACTTATGAAAATTTTGGTTTTGGGCGATATCGTCGGCGAACGCTCCCTGCCATTCCTGCAAAAAACGCTCTGGTCAAAAAGACAGGCGCTCGGTGCGGACCTTGTCATTGCCAACGGAGAAAACGTCTGTGACATTCACGGGCTATCCCCTCGCGCGGCAGAAGCGCTTTTCACCTACGGCATAGATTTTTTGACGTCGGGCAATCATATCTTTGACCGCCGCGACATCTACACTTTTTTAAACGACAGCGCATCGATTGTGCGCCCCTGCAACTATCCCCCCACCGCACCCGGTGAGGGCGCAAAAATCCTGACCTCGACCGAGGGCTGGCGCATTCTTGTGGTCAACGTGTCGGGCACCGTATTTATGGAGCCGCTGGGTGATCCCTTCCTTGCCGTGGAGCGCGAGCTTGAGCGCGCGCGGCGGACCTATGATTTTGCCCTTCTTGACATCCATGCAGAGGCCACCTCGGAAAAGCTGGCACTGGCGCACCACTTTGACGGTCAATTCGCAGCCATCTTTGGCACCCACACGCACGTGCAGACCGCAGACGAGCAGATCCTGCCGCTGGGCACGGGCTACATCACCGACATTGGTATGACCGGCCCCGTCAACAGTATTCTTGGCGTTACCCCCGCAGATGTGATTGCCAAGCAACGCACGCATATGCCCCGTCGCTTTACCGTGGCCGAGGGGGATATTGCCGCACACGGTGTGCTTTTTGACGTAAACCCCGTAACAGGGCGCACGATCTCGGTCACACGCGTGACCTTTTAAGGAGCCTGCGATATGGAAAAAGTGAAATTCCGCGGCGGTGCCATGCTGGCACCCACACCGCCCGTTATGGTCAGCTGCGGCACGGCTGACAAATCCAATATTATTACGGTCGCCTGGACGGGTATTACCAATACCGTTCCGCCAAAAGCCTACATTTCCGTGCGCCCGTCGCGCCACTCGCACGCCATCATCAAAGAACAGGGGGAATTCGTGCTGAATCTCACCCCCTCCACGCTTGTTCGCACCGCAGATTACTGTGGCACCTACACGGGTGCAAAGGTAGACAAATTCACGAAATGCAAGCTGACAAGGCTTTTTGTAGATGAGGTAAGGGCCCCGCTGATTGCGGAATGCCCACTGTCGCTTTGCTGCCGTGTTACCGATATTCTTCCGCTTGGCTCGCACGATATGTTTTTAGCTGATATTGTCGCCGTTTACGCAGACGATACCCTGCTTGACGAAAAGGGCGGTCTGCACATGGCAAGGGCCGGACTTTGCGCCTATGCACACGGAGAATATTTTGCACTTGGGAAGCGCATCGGCACCTTTGGCTTCTCCGCAAGAAAAAAGAAAAAGCATTAAGCACCGTCCCCACGGATTTGTGGGGACTTTTTTCTTTTCGGGCATACTATGATAAAAAAGAAGGAGTCCCCGTTATGTTTGTTTGCTTTGACAAAGGAAATCAGCAGCGATACAGCGTATTGCCCGACGGAGAGATTGTTGCAGGTCTTTTATCGGTTGCCGACCTTGAGGAGCTGGCCCCCGTGCTTGGATTTTCCGCCTCCACCGTCAGACAATGCCACGAGGAAATGCGCTACTTCCGCAGCAGCATTGAGGTGTATGACACCTATAGCTTCGGCACCATCAAGCGCACACGCGGCAGCGCGGCAGGAGAGGACTGCATCGCCTTTTATATCCGCAAGGGGCTTTTTCTGGTGATTGACATACGCGACAGCGATGGAAGCACAAAAAAACAGTTTGAGGCCGCAATGGGGCGATTTTCGACCACATCCGTCACGCTGGAAAAGCTGATTTTCGCCTTTCTTGATACACTGATTGAGGGCGACGCAAAGCTCCTTGAAGATATAGAATTTGCGCTGTCAGAGCCTGAGGAGCGTATTCTACGCGGTCACGAGGAGGACGGCTTTACCGCGTTTTTATTGAGCGAGCGCCGCAGACTGCTGATGCTACGCAATTACTACGAGCAGCTCATAGACGTCGGACGCGCGTTGGAAGAAAACGAAAACGACCTCTTTGTAGAAGAGGACCTGCGCTATTTTAAGCTCTTTACCGATAAAGCCGAGCGCCTGGAGCGAAACGTACGCTCACTGCGTGAGCAGCTGATGCAGCTGCGCGAGGCGCATCAGGCCATGCTTGATCTGCACCAGAACAATATCATGAAAATATTCACCGTCCTGTCTGCGGTTTTTTTGCCCCTCACACTGATTACGGGCTGGTACGGTATGAATTTTCAGCATATGCCGGAGCTGGCCTGGCGCTACGGCTACCTTTACGTGCTGGCGCTTGCCGCTGCTGTGGCACTATTTTGCATTGCATTATTCAGACGGCATCGGTGGCTTTGACTCTTTTTTGCATTTTTTATGGTTGCACCTTGCATTATTAGAAAAATTATGTTATAATAAATTCTAATCTTTTGAAAGCGAGGTCAATTCCGTGCAATTTGAAGACAAATTTATTGCAAGCGATGCCGAACGAGCAGACCTATTGCGCGAATTGGTAGAGGAATCCGTCAGCACCTATCAGATCCCCGGTGCAGCCTTTGACAACTATCATGTAAAACGCGGCCTGCGCGAGCCTGACGGCACCGGCGTTATGGCAGGTGTTACCCGTGTTTGTAACGCCCACGGCTACGTCATCAACGAGGGTGAGCGCACGCCTGTAGAGGGTGAGCTTTACTATCGTGGCTACCGTATGTCCACCCTTTGCGAAAATTTCGTAAAGGAAAACCGCTTTGGCTTTGCAGAAACCTGCTATCTGCTCTTTTTTGGGCATCTGCCCACCAAGGCGCAGCTTGAAAAGTTCTGCAAGCTGTTAAGCTCCTTTGAGAATCTCCCCGCACGCTTTGACGAGGATATTCTGATGAAGGCGCCCTCACGCTCCATTATGAATAAAATGTCCACGGGCGTTCTCTCTCTTTACGCCTACGACGAGGATCCCGACACCACCACCCTGGAAAATATGCTTCGCCAGAGCATGTCCCTGATTGCACGCGTGCCGATCATTGCCGCGCACTCCTACGCGGTAGCACGCAATGTCTTTGGCGGCCACAGCCTGAACCTCAACAACCCCCGTCCCGAGCTGTCAACCGCAGAAAACTTCCTGCGTATGCTCCGCCCCGATAAGTCCTATACCGATGAGGAGGCCAAGCTTCTTGACCTGTGTCTGGTTGTACACGCAGAGCACGGTGGCGGTAACAACTCCTCCTTTGCCTGCCGCGTTCTCTCCTCCTCCGGCACCGATACATACTCCGCCATCAGTGCAGCCATCGGCTCGCTGAAGGGCCCCCGCCACGGCGGTGCAAACATCAAGGTTCAGGAGATGTTTGATGACATCAAAGCCGGGGTGCGCGATCCCCGTGATGACGAGGAGCTGACGCGTTACCTGCTCAAGCTCATGGAAGGTAAGGCGGGTGACGGCAGCGGTCTCATCTACGGTATGGGGCACGCCATCTACACCAAATCCGACCCCCGCGCCCTGATGCTGAAGCGGCATGCACGCGATTTAGCAGAAAAGAAGGGCTTTGGAGAGGACTTTGCGCTGCTTGAATCAATTGAGCGTCTGACACCCGAAATCTTTCGCGAATACAAGGGCATCAATAAGCAGATGTGTGCAAATGTAGACCTGTACTCCGGTCTCATTTACCGCATGCTGAACATTCCCGAAATGATGTATACCCCCCTCTTTGCCATCGCACGCGTTGCAGGCTGGTGTGCTCACCGTATGGAGGAATTCATTACCGCGAAACGCATTATCCGTCCTGCCTACAAGTGCATTACACCCGGCAGGGATTACATTCCGCTTGACGAGCGCAAATAACACGCAACCAAAAGGAACGGCGCAAGGCCGTTCCTTTTTTAAAAAAACTCCTTTGTCTGCATATTCTGCAAAAATCGGGCAAAAATACTGACAACACCATGCAAAGGAGATAAATATGAAAAACAATAAGCTGTTTGAAAAGCTGCGTACAGACAAGGGCGCGCGTGCCATTGCGCTGACTGTGGTGCTGATGCTACTCATTCTGACCGTTATCATCGTCGCAACCGTAATTGCCAACCGCGCCGCCACCAACGATCCCCTGCCCCCCACCGACGACACCCCTGCAGGCGTGGAGGATCCTGACACAAACGATGGCCCCGGCAATGGCGTGGAGCCGCCCGTAACCGAGCAACCCGACACCCCCTCGAGTGCGCTACCGAGCAAATTTTTGCTCCCCGTATCGGGCGTTCTTCTCAATAACCACGATGCTGACCTGCAGGTCTTCTCCCCCACCATGGGTGACTATCGCGTGCATCTGGGCATTGATATCGGCACGGTTGAGGGCGCGACCGTTTCGGCAATGGCAGACGGCACCGTAGCACAAATTTGGGATGACGTGCGTATGGGGCGTTGTCTTGCCATCAAGCACGGCGGCGAGGCCTACACCATTTACAAGAATCTGAAGGCCGAGCATCCCGAAGGGATTGTGGTGGGTGCGGCCGTTAAAATGGGAGATGCCATTGGCACCGTCGGTGAAACGGCAATGGTTGAGGTGGCAACCGACCCACACCTGCACGTGGAAATGACGGTAAATGGCATTCAGGTCGATCCCACCGCATATTTTGACGAGGATGCCATGGCAACGCTGAAGGAAGATACCAACTACGAGGATGCATCGTAATAAGAGTGGCACCCTTTCTTTGCAGAAAAAGGCGCGAGCAAATTTTGCTCGCGCCTTTTTCTTCAGCTGCCAAATCGAAAGCCTGCAGCATATAAGGCATTGTTATCATCACCCACAATCACGCCGTGCCACATGGCGGTCGTTCCGGGATAGGCAACTGTTTTCAGTCCCGCGCATTTACTGACTGCACCTGCCGCAATACGCGTCAACGCCTTACTGAGCCGCAGCTCGCCCGTGGTGCGGCCCTCGGGACAATAAAGCAGCACCTTTCCATCTGCCGTATAAAGTGCACCGTCCTGCTCGCTGAAAAACTCACTCCCCGCCGCCACGCGTACAAATGCAAGCCTTGGACAATCGGCAAAGGATGCGGCCGAAAGCAGCTGCACCGTTGTGGGAATTTCGATTGCACCAATCAGACTTCCTGCAAGCGCGTAAGGCAGAATTTCCGTGACACGGTCACCGCGCTCACTGGTTGGCGGCACCAGGATGCAAGACGAGGTACAGCTGCCAATCCCTGCCAAGGCGCAGGTGCCGTCACCGTTGCTGCGGAAAAGCAGCCCCTCACTGTACGTTGGCGTTACCGTCACGCTCCCACCCTGCGCCGTCGGTGGCTGTGTAACAGGCAAATTCTCCCCGTTTTCCGTGGAACCGGGCTCCTCAAGAGCTGCCTGCTCCTCATTCTTGGCCGCCGCCGTCATTGCCACACAGCCGCAGATAATGCCACAGAGCAGCAGCAGACACAACAGCATTTTTACAACCTTCATTTTTCTCCTCCTTTTCCTTTGGTAAAGCGATGGTATCATAAAGAACCATCAGCGTCAAGCCCCTATCGGTCGCGTAAAACGACGGCGTACGGGTTTAAAAAGGCCGTTTTTACACTCTTTCTGTCAGCCGCCGTCAAACACGCGTGGCGTCACGCATTTTCTGCGGTGAAAAATTCTTCCCTACACTCCTGTCCTCCCCCTTGAAGTTTTGGGTTGACGAAAGCCCTTGAATATGGTATGATATAATGAAGATTAAGAAAGCAAGGGGAGTTTTATGAAGCTTCTTTTCATCGGCAACAGCCATACATATTATAACGATATGCCGTCACTTGTGACCTCTCTGTTAGAGGCCACGGGCGAGCGTTGCCACACCACCATGCTCACACGCGGCGGTAAAGGCCTGACCTTTCATATGACAGAGCCATCCGTCCTCTTTAATATCCGTCACGGCGGCTACGACACCGTTATCGCGCAGGATCGCGGTGCCTCCTTTGATGCCGCCCTCCTTGCCGAGGGTGCAGAGGCACTTTGCAATATCAGCACTGAGGCAGGCTCCCGCTTCCTTCTTTTTATGCCCTGGGTTCCGCGCGATGCACGCAGCTCACAGCGCGGAATGACCGAGGCATACCTTTCCTTTGCAAGAAAGCACGGCTGTCGCTTTGCCCCCTGTGGCGAAGTCTTTACGCGCTTGCTTACCACGCTCCATACGGACGAGCTATACCGCGAGGACGGAAACCACGCAACACCTCTTGGCAGCTATGCCGCCGCGGTCACGATTTTTTACACCGTTACAGGTCGTAAGCGCGCGATTGACCCTGCCAAAATACAGGACCCCGGCATTTCAAGGGGCTTCCCCCTCGCACTCTGCCAGCGTATTCATACAGAGGCCTGCTTTGTAACACGCCTCTTCAACGGTTAATATGGGACAGGTAAAAATAGGCAATCTGACGCTTCCCCATGGCCTGATGCTTGCCCCCATGGCAGGTGTAACGGACACCTCGTTTCGCACAATATGCAGGCAAGCGGGGGCAGAATATACCGTCAGCGAAATGATTTCCGCCAAGGCACTCTGCTTTGAGCAGAAAAGCCGCCAAGGCACCCCTGCGCGCACAGCGGCATTGGCTGTAACGCGCGCCGAGGATTCTCCTATGGCGATACAGCTTTTTGGCAGTGAGCCCTCGTATATGCGCGAGGCCGCTGTGCTGATAGAATCAGGCAGCTATCGCGGTGCTGTCAAAGGCCCTGTGCCTGCGGCTATCGATATCAATATGGGCTGCCCTGTACAAAAGGTTGTATCCAACGGCGAGGGCTGCGCTCTGATGCGGGATCCGCTACGCGCCGCAGAGATTGTTTCCGTAATCAAGCAGGCGGTAAATCTGCCCGTTACCGTGAAAATCCGTGCGGGGTGGGACGAGCAAAGCAAGAATGCCGTAGAATTTGCCAAACGAATGGAGGCGGCAGGCGCTGACCTCATTTGTGTACACGGTCGCACGCGCCAACAATTTTATGCACCCAAAAGTGACAACGGCATCATTGCCGCCGTCAAAGCGGCAGTCCGCGTTCCCGTCATCGGGAACGGCGATATTTTCACACCCGACGATGCCCTGCATATGCTGAATAATACGGGGTGTGATGGCCTGATGATTGCACGCGGTGCGCTTGGCAACCCTTTTTTGTTTACCGCGCTGGTTGCCATGCTGACACATAAGCCCTACACACCGCCTACCGTACGCGAGCGTCTGACCACCGCACTTGCACACGCAACCGACATGGTGGAGAAAAAGGGCGCACGCATCGGCATTGCAGAAGCAAGAAAGCACATGGCGTGGTACTGCCACGGCCTGCGCGGTGCCGCTACGGCACGCGGCGCCCTGATGCATGCCGAAAGCCTTGCGGATTTTGCGAAAATTCTCGGTGCGCTGACAGACGGTGAGGAGGCCCTATGATTGCAATTTTATCAACCGATCCCCTGCTTGCACATATGCTGACATTAGAGGTAACGCGCGGTGGACTTTCCTTATGTCAGGCAGACGGTGCCGCCTTATGGCTTCTTGACCTTGACCACCCGCCGCGCCCGCTTCCAAAAGCAAGAGATTGTTATACGGTGGGCCTTTCCGCTACGCGCCAAAGCGACAGCCGTGCAGATACGATACTTCCTCTACCCTATTCAACCAAGAAATTACAGGAGCTTTTACTGCAATTCCGCATCAGCACGCAGTCAGGGAAAGGTATTGGCCATCTACCGCACGCCGCCGTCATCGGCGGTGCCAAAATCCGTCTAAGCCCTGCCGAGGAGCGCATTTTTCAGGCTTTGCTTGCAGCGCACGGGCAGGTTGTTTCCACTGCGAAGTTGCAGAACGAGCTGGAGGACGGCAGCACACAAAGCAACGTATTACAGGTACATATCAGCCGTCTGCGCCGCAAGCTGACTGCAAACGGTGCATCCCGCATCCGCGCCGTCCGCGGCGTGGGCTATCGCTTGATTTGAGGTATTATGACATTCTCCTTTACACCAAGGGAAGCAGAAAACAAAAGCAAAAAAAATGCCCCCGTTGCCGTATTTGATTCCGGTATCGGGGGCATTTGCGTGCTCAAGGAAATTCAACGGCTTTTGCCGCACGAGAACCTGATTTATTTCGGTGATTCCAAGAATGCGCCTTACGGGGAAAAGGACAGCGCCGCGCTGCGCGCGCTGATTTGCACACACGCCGCCACCCTGCTTTCCCGTGCCAAGGCCTTGGTGCTGGCTTGCAATACCGCCACTGCTGTGGCCGCAAAGCTTCTGCGCGAAGCCTATCCCGACGTGCCGATCATCGGTATGGAGCCTGCCGTGAAGCCTGCGCTTGACGTAACGGAGCATCCGCAAATTCTGATTCTTGCAACAAGCACCACCCTGCGTGAAAAAAAGCTGGCCTCCCTGCTTCAGCGCTACCGTACCCGTGCCGACTTTTACCCACTCGCTGCCCCGAGGCTTGTGGAGTTGATTGAAAACGGCTATGCCAACACGCCAAGTCTGACCGATTATCTCACACACCTGCTTGCGCCCTTCAGGGCAGAGCCGCCCGATGCCATTGTACTGGGCTGCACCCATTTTCCGTTGGTGCGTGCCGCCATATCAAGTGTATTTTCCGACACCGTCCCCCTATTTGACGGCGCAGAGGGTACGGCAAAGCAATTAAAAAGACGCCTGTTGCGCGCCAATCTTTTGAACGACCAAATCGCACGCGGCACGGTAACATTGACGGCAAGTGACTGCCGCGTGATTCCCCGTTATCTGTCTGCCCTGATAAAGGACTAAAAAGGCGCTCCGCCATGGCGGATCCCTTTTCCTTTATTTCCATTTATCGGGACAAATGCGGTTTTGCTTGAACCAATCCCATTCCTTCAGCACGCGGTCATCTCCGCTGCCGCAAATTACCTTCACCCCCGTTTTATCTGTCACAACGGCGATATTGCCATTCATTGAGGTGAACTTTTTATTGTCATTATCAACCGACATTGAGGTTACATAAACGCGATCGGTATGCTCCGCAATACGGTCAATAAACGCCTGTGTCGGGAACTGATTAGCATTATCCTTGGTATACTCATCACTGCCGCAGCAGCAACACACGCAAACGATTTCGGGCTTGATCACATCAAGCAAAGCCTTGCTCGACGAAGTTTTTGAGCCGTGATGGCCCGCCTTATACACCGTAACCTCGGGTAGAGTATTCATCGCAACAAGATGCTCCTCGCCATCCTCCTCAAGGTCACCCGTTAACAGATAGCTATCGCTACCATAAGTAAAGAGCATGCAAACCGAATAATCGTTCTCACTGCTCGCCTCGTTATAATAGTAATAACTGTCAAGCACCGTCATTTTAATATCGTTGCCAAGGTCAAACTCATACTTGCCGTTCTGACGGCACTCTGCCGCAGTGTAATGTGTGGCACCCGCCGCAATTTCGGCATCGCGCTCCAGCAAATAACGGCCATACATATTGGACGTACCCTTATCCTCCTGATTGGTAAGTGCAAAATCAATAATAGTTTCGCACTCATAAAGGTCAAAAATACTACCGTCCGTCACCGAAAAGCCTGCATAATGGTCCTTATGTGCGTGTGTTACGATGACGTATTCAAGCTTGCCGTCGGTAACATACTGATTAATATAGTTGGAAATTGTCTGTACGCTGCTTGTGTTGGAGCCAGCATCAATCAAAATATCAACATCCCCTGCCTTAATGTAGGTAGAGTCACCCGTGTACCAGTTACCAAGCTCAAGAAAATGAATCTGCAGCTCACCGTTAACGTCACTGTGAAATCTGTTGGCATCATAAAACGCCGCACCAAGCACGCCGAGCACAGCGCCCAACAGCAGTGCAAGCACACAAAGAAATACCGTAAGTGCGACTGAAAACTTTTTAGTCCGAGCCATTATTCACCCTCCTCCGGCGCAGCAACCGTGAAGGTGCGAATGCGCTTAATCACACCGTTTGGTGCTTTTTCGCCAAATTTAAAGCAATCAACGGTGTAGGTGATGGTATATACGCCTTCCTTATCAAGCGGAATAATATAACGTCCCTCCCCATCTCTTTCAAGTGTGGTTTGGGCCATCAGCTTATCCGATACATCAAGACCAAAGCAATAAGCCTCTACGCCCTCCTCAGCATAAAGATAAGGGGCTGTTCCTTCTGCGGCAACCGCAAAAGAGAATGCCGTTTCTCCCTTCAAAATAAAACGGTCATTTTTAGAAAAATGCAAACAGACAAGCGCGCCTGCCGCAATGCCTATTAAAAGCGACAGCACAACGAGAATTTTGGTTGCGGTATGCAAGCGCTTTACAGCTTTTTTTGCATACCGTTTTGCGGTGTTTTTGGCAGCCATACGTAGCCCCTTTCATATTTTTTACAATTCTATTATACAAAAAAAGCCCCCGCCTTGTCAAGGCAAAAGCCGTAATTATCACAAAAAGGGGAACGCCGTTTTGCGTTCCCCTTTGGGCCTTACAGCATGGTTGCCGCCATCACGGCCTTGATGGTGTGCATACGGTTTTCCGCCTCATCAAACACGATAGAGCGCGCACCCTCAAATACACCGTCGGTAACCTCCATACAGTCAATGCCGAACCTTTCATAAATCTCACGGCCGACCACCGTGCCAAGATCGTGGAAGGCGGGCAGACAGTGCATAAAGCGGCATTGGGGGCCTGCCTTCTCCATCAGCTCCTCGGTCACGCGATATAGCGTCAGCGCGGCAATACGCTCCGCCCATACCTCGGCAGGCTCGCCCATAGACACCCATACGTCGGTGTAAATCACGTC
>JAZOSC010000049.1:0-6374 GCA_045656925.1 Eubacteriales bacterium
CAGACCATCGTCCTGTGTAACGGCAGCATTGCTCGCCTTAAATTCCTTGAAGAGGGTACCGCATCTGGTGATGGCGGTAATGGCCGTGTTAACAGGAAGGGTGATGCTGGAAACGCGAAGATTTGCAGCAGACTGTACCATATTATCGTTCAAGCGAACCTTGAAGGTGGTATGATAAACATAATCCGTCAAATCTCCGATATCCTGCGGGTCGCCGGCCTCCGCAGTCGCATCCTTGGGATTATTTACATACTTGTAGAACCAATTGTCTTTGACATCGATAGCAGCAGCGGTGGCAAAGTCTTCGTGGGCTGCAGGATAAAGCGCTACGGGGATAATCTTACCCTCGGTCTCGTCGATTGCCATATCGGTACCAACCGTTTTCCAAACATCTTTGCCACCTTCTTTGTCTTGCGCGCCGGAAATTTCAAGGAAAATAGAATCGGCCTTTGCCTTTACTTCCATACCGGTAGCGGTAACATTCGTGTTCATTGCGAACCATGCAAAGGATGCTGTGGACATCAATACAGCAGAGACCAAAAGCATGACGAACGCGGGGATGAGTTTTCTGGTGAGTTTCATAGTTTCTCTCCTTTTTTATTTTATTTAGATTCCCGGCTCCCCGAGAAAATAAATCATAGTGTGGGACGTCCTTAGGGGAACGTCAGTGTGCGATGCCGATACTCATTTCGGCCTTCAGCTGGCCGCCGACCAATTGGTCAAGGCAATCGGGGTCATGCCCCTCGATCCAAAGCACAACGGTAAATTTGGCAACCTCGCCGGGAGCAAGCAGCTCAATTCTTCCCTTCGCCATGACGGTCGAGGAATAAAATTCCTTCGTGCCGGGCTCGGGCCCCGTGCCGTCACGCTTGGTTTTGGCATAGGTGGTCGGCTCGCCGTTTACGTAAAGGCGCATGCGGATCGCCTCGTCCAGGCCATTGGTGATATTGGACATATTCACCGCATACTCGCAGGGGACGCCAACCTCGCCGCGGTTTTGCAGATAAAAGGTGTAGGCTATGTAATTGACGCCATTATGTACGCCGTCGATCTCATCGATATTATCGGGGATGATCTCACCCGCAATATTGGTGATGCTTTCGGATATTTTGGCGTTCAACTGTGAGGTGAGATGCGTCATCTCACGGCTTTCCGAAAGAGAAAGACCGTATTTTGTCATATCCACCTTATTGATGGACACCGTAAAGCTGCCCGACTGGCTGTACAGTGCAGACACCACAAAAATCAGCGACGTCAGAATGATCAGCATGATAAGCAGAGCGCTCATCAGCTTCATACGATGGCGGTAAGTGCGTGCTTCCTTGGCGGTTCGGCGCCAAAACAGATCGCGCGACGATCCGTCACTTCTCATGATACGCCACCCCCTCTCTCAAGCAGGGTGTAACCGTCACAGCCAAGCTCACGTGCCCGACCGACCTGCTCCTCCCCCGTCAGCTCGGGAGCAATGACGCGCACCTGCAGGGTGTGCAAATATGCAACCAGTGCGCCGACGCTTTGCGCCGCGTTATCATCCAGCAGATGCTCGATCGCGTAGGAATCAAGAAACGCGTATTCAAACTGAAAGGATGCCAGACGAAATACGGGGCAAAATTCATCACCCAGCTCGCCAACAGCTACCTTAACGCCCAGCGCGCGCAGCTCCGCAATACGCTCACGTGCAAGCTCAACGTCCTCGAACAAAATATCTGCCGAGATCTCTACACAAATCATATTCGGATTCACCTGCGGAAACAGTGTGAAGGCCTCAAACAACAGCTCGGCAAGCTTGCCGTTTTGCAGCGTACGGGCATATACGGGAACGCAGACCGTTGACAAGCGGTGTTCCTGCAGCATTTGCGGAATAGCGCGCAAAACGCCGTGAAGGTGGCGGCGCACCAGTGCTTCTCCCTGCTTCGTGCGTCTGGCAACAAAGCGATACTGGCGGTATGTCAGAGTGCCGAGCTCCAGGCTGTTGATCTGAAGAAAGCTGCGCTTCATTTCAGGTGCTTCATCAAAAAAGCATACCGTATCGTGAAGAAGCGTGATCGGCATTACACCGCTAGCCACGGTCTGTTCAACTTTTTCTTGCAGCTTCATCCGTCACCCTCCTTTCCCGAGAAAACAAAAAAGCCCACCTGTTGCGTTAGAATGCAACTGGCTGGCTTAACTTGAGGCCCCTGTAGCTTTGCGTCACACTCTTTCGAATGCTTTGCTCATATTGTTTATATTTATATTATATAAGGCCAAGAGGCATTTGTCAACTGTTTTTTAAAAATTTTGTGTTCTTTGATTAATTCAGATATTTATGGCGTATGGCGGCGGTGATCTTCCTCTTTACAAAATACGACAAGTGTGATATAACCAGCGTATATCATTTTCAATGCCACAAGGAGACGGACATGGGGACACTGAGAAGCATACCCGAAACCTCCCCACCTTTTGTTGCTTTGTTCTTAACGTAAGTGAATATCTGATACAGGTTAGCCCGATAATTTCTCGTCCCTTTTCTATCAGTTTTCTATCATTTTTCTGACATTTTTCCAAAGAAAAGGGACGAAACGGGGTAATTTTGCCCTGTTTTTGGAGCAAACTGTGACGAGGAGGGACGAGGAGGGATATACGGGCGATGGCTCGTGCCGGAGGAAGGTGGTTTCCGCACCGTTTTCCTTCGTTACTTTTCGTCCCTCCTCGTCCCATTTTATTGGCTTTTGCAAGCAATATATGTCCAAACGGTATAAAAAGAGGTGAGCAACGCACACCTCTTACATGCGTCTTTTTACGCGTCCTTTTGAGCAAAAAACTTGAAAAATACAGTGTTTTATGCTATAATTAAATAGTAAGCGCCAAATCGACCAAAAACAAAGCAGGAGCGTTCTATGAACAACACGAGATTAAAAATCATATGCAATAAAACTTCGTTTTTAACACTCGCGATCGTTATCATTCTGCTTTTTTCGCTTGTCTTTTTATGGATCGGCGATCGCGATTCGACACAAGCTCAAACACCGCTCATTGCCGGCGTTTCCTTTCAGGGTGAGTATCGGATTGGGGACGGAGAGTGGCACCCCGTTACAAGAGGGGAGCATATCCCCGCCAACAAAGGCGACGTGACGCTCCGGGGCATTTTCCTGATGCATAACCCCGAAACGAGTGAGGTGATCGGACCGCTCTCCATCGGCTCCACGGTGAGCCTATACTTCAATCACATTGGCGGCACCGCCATTTTGCCCGGCGGAGGAAAAATCATTTTTGATGCAGAAAACGAGATCCTTGGCGAGGATGCCTGCGCTGCAATGTGGGGTACCGTTCCCTCTATGGGCAAAAATCCCATTACAATCATCCTACACAACCCGCACGACTTTGGAAACGCCAATGCCATTGATGAGCTTTTTGAAAATATGTCCATTGCCCCCGGCATCTATCTGGAAAGCATGATGCTGGAGGAGGGTGCCACGCAAAGAAGCATCGGCAACTTGATCTTTATCATCTCCCTCGTCATTCTCGGTATTTCCGCCTTTTCCACGATCATTCACATCAAATACAGCAAGGTCATGTGGCTGATCGGACTCACGTCCTTTTTTGCCGGCGGATATTTTCTGTTCGACGCCTTTGCCGTAAGCTTGTGGAACGATTCGAACATCTTTAACACAAGGGCCCTGGGTCTTTGTATGATGTTTTATATGCTGTTCAGCTCTGCGCTTTTCGTAATGCAGCTGAAAAGCAGAGCGAGAACGGTTGGCGCTGTTGCCACCGCCGTGTCTGCAACATCGGCTTTGGGTTGTATCGTAGCTTCCTTTTTCGATAATGTCAAATTTTATGACACATGGCTTTGGTGGGCCGTTGCACAGGCGACCGTTGCCGTTGTGCTGATTCTATGCCAGAGCATTAGCTTACGCCGATCCACCAATACAGAAAGATTCTTTTATTCACTCGGCATGGCCATCTCGCTCGCCTTCCTTGCGGATCTTGTCGCTACCGGCTGCGGTTGGTGGGAGGGCGGCTTTGTATCCAAGATCGTTTTCCTTGCGGTGTTTGCCTTTGCACTGATCATCGTGCTTCGCATCATCCCCTCTCACATCAACGCTGCCGCAAAGGCGCGCCAGCTCGAGGCGGAAAAGCAAGCATTGAAACTTGAGCTACAGGAAAGCCGCATTTCCATCATGCTCTCGCAAATGCAACCGCACTTCATTTTCAATACGCTCAATACCATCTATCACCTGTGTGAGATCGACCCGGATGTTGCAAGAAGCACGCTCGATTCCTTCTCGCAATATCTGCGCAACAACATCGACAATCTTGAGCGCAGCGAGATGATCCACTTTGACAAGGAGATGTCCTTTGTAAAGGCTTATCTTGATATCGAAAAGGTGCGCTTTGACGATGAGCTTCAGATCACGTTTGATACGGCGGTCACCAACTTCAAGCTACCCGTACTCACGGTTCAGCCCATTGTAGAGAACGCCGTGAAGCACGGCACCTCGAAAAAGCAAGGGGTCTCGTCGCTGTGCATTTCCACAAGAGAGACCGACACCGCCTACGAGATTGTGATCCGCGACACGGGCGCGGGCTTTGACACTGAGCATCTTCCCGACAACGAGCACAAGCACATCGGTATCAGTAACGTGCGACAGCGTCTTGCACATTTGTGTAACGGAACGCTCAGCATCGAAAGCAGAGTTGGCGAGGGTACAACGGCAACCATCAGAATTCCCAAAAAGGAGGGGTAAGGCCTATGAAGATCATTGCCGTGGACGATGAAAAAATCGCCCTGCAGGGCTTGCTTTCCTCTATCCGAAAGGCCGCTCCCGAGGCGCAATTGCACGGATTTCGCTATGCCGATGAGGCGCTTGCTCACGTGGAGGTACATTCCTGCGACGTTGCCTTTTTGGACATCGAAATGAAAGAGATGAGCGGCGTGGCGCTTGCCCAGAGATTAAAGGAGCTTAACCCCAACGTAAACATCATTTTTGCCACCGGCTTCGGCTCGTACAGAGATACCGCCTTTGATCTTCACGCAAGCGGCTACCTGATTAAGCCCATCACCGAGATGGGGGTAAGACGCGAGCTGGAAAACCTTCGCCGTCCGCCCGTCGCGCCCAAGCGTTTGAGGGTGATCACCTTCGGCAATTTCCAAATTTTAGCCGATAACGAGCCCGTTAAATTCAAGTATCAAAAAACCAAAGAGCTGATCGCGTATCTTATAGACCGCAAGGGCTCGATGTGTACCATGGGTGAGATCATGGCAGCGCTCTTTCCCGATGATACACACAAAAAATATTATCATCAGCTGCGGCTGGACCTGATCAACACCCTTGCCCTGCTTGGATTTGAAACAACCGTGTTACAGGAGCGCGGTTCACTTGGCATCGACAAAAGTCAGCTTGAGTGCGATTTTTATGATTATTTGAGTGGGAAAGCAAAGCTTTCCGACCTCTATCACGGCGAATATATGGCACAATACAGCTTTGCGGAATTCACCAACGCGGAATTATATGTAAAATCACGCCTGACCGACAAAGCTTAATAATATCCATATAAAAAGTACTTTGCGATGCTAAAGCATCGCACAGGACTTTTGCCATTCAACTTAACTGTTAAAAAGTGCGCCAATATCGGCCTTTACAGTACTTGTTCCTTCTTCCAAAACAGCATCCTTAGGCAGGATCACCTTGATCAAGCCACGCTCGATCAGGGCTTTGTCATCCTCGTACGGCATACGGTAATCCTCGTGCTCGCGCGCAATCCGCGACAAGCCCATTTCCTGCTCTGCAAGCATACGGATAAGCTCGATCGCGTGCTTTCTCTTTCTTTCGCCGCTGACCTTGAACAAAATGGGGTAGTCCTTTCCGTACGTTTTTTCACTGACGTCCGTATAATGATACTTCATTCCGTCAAGCATTGCCTTATCCAGTGCGAAATACAGATACAAGCTCTTTTTCTTCACGTCGATACGCAGCATCGGGCGATTGCCTTTTTTGAAGCTTTCTCTTGACCAGGAAATGCGAGCCTTTACTCCCCTATAGGAAAGCATCTCGTTTTTGATCTGCGTATAGTAGTCCTGCACCTGCTCACTGGCTTGAATATAGCGAGCGAGGAAAGATCGCTTATAGCGGATTGCCACCTCCTGCGTGCCAAGCTCCGCCTCGGGCTCCGGTGCCGCGGCAGCTTCCTGAACGGGAACGGGCTCATCGCACACCGGCGCTTCCCCATCGGACACGTAACCGTCCGGGCTTACCTTATCTACAGAATAATAAACATCGGTGCTGGGCACGGCGCGCTTAACGCGCTCAAGAAGCGCAACGCAATCCTTTAACTGTGCAAATTCCCTTGAACGCAGCATAATATGCTCATCCTGAATAAGCAACGTGAAAAAG
>JAZOSC010000050.1:0-7213 GCA_045656925.1 Eubacteriales bacterium
CAGTCGCCGAAGACGCAGGACTCTAGACGGGCTATGGAATTAAATCAAAACGGCACCGCTGCGGTGCCGTTTTTAATTGTTCAAAAAGAACTTTGCAAATAAGGTGGCAGTCAGTACGGCAAGTGAAAGATTTTGCCCGTAGCGCAGAAGCAGGCAGGAGGACAGGCAAAATAAAAAAAGGAGCGAGAGATAGGTGGCGCCTGATAGTACACGGTGGGCAAGAGCGTCCTCAAGAAAGCAGGAAAGTGTGGCGTGGAGCATACGGCCGCCGTCAAATTCTTCGATGGGCAGCAGGTTGAAAAGACCGAGCGAAAGGCTGGCAAGCGCAAGCGATGAGGCAAACATGCCTGTATATGGGGCAAGAAAGGCCGATAAAAGCAGTGAAAACAGCGGCCCTGCGGCAGCAAGGCACAGCTCGGTACCAAAGGTAGGGAGAAGCCCTGCGGGATAGAGCTTGGCGCCGAAAATATCGATTTCCATCAGCGCCATGCGTACGCCAAGTATTTTGGCGGCCGCAAGATGCCCCAGCTCGTGGAACAACGCTGCAAGCAGCGTGGCGGATAGATTGATGCCGCCGCCAAGGGGAAGCAACAGAACGAGTAGCAGCGTGCCGGGCGCAATTTTGATTTTCATAGCATCACCTCGGGTAAGTGTATGCGTAGGGTGCTGCCAAAAAATACAATTGCCCCTTTTCAAGGGGCAGAAAATATGGTAAAATAATAAAAAAACAGAGGGGGGATTTGTGTGAAGCGCGGTTTGCCGATACCGTGGCGTGCGGTGTTACCACGGGGTGTGGCCTTTTTGGCAATTCTGTTGCTGCTTTTCAATTTGCTCCTCTCGCCGCCGCGCACGACACATGCAGGGGATTATTTATACGTATTTGCGCTGAATGTAGGGCAGGGCGATGCCACATTGGTCACCACAGGTGATGCGGTGATGCTGATAGATTGCAGCACCGCCGCCGAAAACAAGGCGCTGGTTTATGAGCTTGCACGGTACGGTATCGAGAAAATAGATATTTTATTGCTGACACATCCGCATGAGGATCATATCGGGAACGCACGGTATCTGCTGCAGAATCTGACGGTAGGGCGCGTGCTGCTTCCATGCGCGGAAAGTGAGGAGCTTGCTTGGCGGCTGTTGCTTTCCGATTTGGGTGACAGGGCGGAATTTTTGGATACGGGGTATGAATTTTCTTTGGGGAAGGCGAGCTTTGAGGTGCTTTCTGTTGGTGAGATGATCGGTAAGGATGCTGAAAACAATGCCTCGGCAGTTGTGCGCGGTGTGTTTGGTGAGCAGAAATTCTTATTTATGGGTGATGCGGGTGCGGAAACCGAATCGGCGTTGCTGGCTTCCTATGGCGAGGCGTATCTTGATTGTGATTATTTGAAAATCGGGCATCACGGCTCGGCAGGCGCAACCACAATGGATTTTTTGCTTGCCACCTCGCCAACCGCTGTCAGCATCAGCTGCGGTAAGGCAAACAGCTTCGGATTTCCTACTGCACGTGTGCTTGCAGATTTGGAGGCGCTTGGTGTTCATGTGGGACGTACCGACCGTGACGGTACAGTGGTTTTTGGCAGCGATGGTCATGAATTGCGTCGTATTTCAAATGAGGAGGGGGGACTTGGGCAGTGATCATGAAAGACAAGCCCGTTGTAGGCCGCTTTGCCCCCACCCCCTCGGCGAGGTTGCACCTTGGCAACCTCATGTGTGCGCTTGTCGCGTGGCTTTCCGCCAAAAGTCAGGGTGGACAGATTTTATTGCGCGTAGAGGATCTCGACGCAGCAAGATGCCCCTATATGGGAGAAAATACGCGCTATATGCTCGATGACCTCGCATGGCTTGGTCTTACCTTTGACGGCGAGGTGTTGTATCAGTCGCGCCGTGACGGGATTTATGCGGAGCATCTCGAAAGGCTTCGTGAGAAGGGGCTGATTTATCCCTGTTATTGCTCACGTGCCGAGCTGCATGCGGCAGCGGCACCGCATCTTTCTGATAACACGCCGATTTATGACCGCCGTTGCCTGCTTCGGGCAGAGAGGGGAGAAGCACCCCCCGCAGGGCGCAAGCCCGCGCTGCGCGTGACGGTGCCTGATGCGGAGATTGGCTTTATCGATGGTATCGTTGGTGAGTATCATGAAAATTTACTTCATGCTTGCTCCGACTTTGTGGTGCGTCGCGCCGATGGCGTGTATGCCTATCAGCTTGCTGTGGTGGTGGATGATGCACTTTCGGGCGTCACCGAGGTGGTGCGCGGCAATGACCTTGTGTTTAGTACACCAAGACAGATTTACCTGCAACGCGTACTCGGTTTTTCTACCCCCAACTACTGTCATATTCCGCTTTTGACCGATAGCGAGGGGCGTAGGCTTTCCAAGCGTGACGGTGATGGCTGCATGGAAATAGTGCGTGCAAAATATCAGGATAGCACCCCTGTCATCGGTGCGCTCGCGGCCGCCCTCGGCCTGCTCAAGAAGCCCGAGCCGATCACCCCCACCGAGCTGTTACCCCTCTTTGACATTGCCAAAATTCCGAAGGGAACCGTGAAATTGCCCGAGGGGTTTTAATAGAATAGAGAAAAGCAGGCACTCCGCAGAGTGCCTGCTTTTTGTCGCTGTAGACAGTAGGACTTGCCCCACTTTGGCGGCAAGCCACTATGCTTGAAGTGACTCACGATGGGACATTGAACCACTTAGTCGGCGGTACACCGCCGACACGTTTGAAGAATGCCTTGGCGGCTCAACACCGCCACTTGCCACAGGCAAGCTCGGCATTCTTCTCCACCGCGCCATAGCTTTGCACAAGCTTAAAAGCAACTGCGGCGGCGGGAGTTCCGCGCGCGACCACCGCGCGCGACAACGCAAAAAAGAGCCCCCCGATTGGGGGGGCTCTTTTTTGTGTTGGTGCGGTCGATGGGACTTGAACCCATATGTCAAAGACATTAGCTCCTTAGACTAACGCGTATGCCAATTCCGCCACGACCGCGATTGGCAACGCTACTATTATACATAAACAGATGGGAGTTGTCAAGGGGTTTTTCAAAAAAAATGAAAGTTTTTTTGCGCATGAGGACAAGGGTAATTTACGGTAAAAGCATGAGCAGAACAGGAGAAGCGAAGCTGCGGTGAGGTCAAATCAGCCTGTGGGGTTTGCGGTACACAATGTCAAAATCACGCAATTGCATTGTTATGTAGCCGCAGTGATTTTTCGCTGACGGCGCTCCATACGCAGCCAGCTGAATAAGCCGTACAAGTCATGCAGCAGAAAGAGCGAGAAGCAGGCAACCATTGAGAGGGCGGAACGGTCGTGCGGCAGCATCATGCTCCATAAAACGATCAGAACAAGGTCGTTGGCAATGTAGCCAAGCGAGAACCACGGGCAGCGCAGAAAGGCAAGTGAGGCTGCAAAAAAGCTGGTGGAAACCGAAAGCGTGCTGACGGCAAGATTGGCACAGCCCAGCCAGCGTAATATAAAATGAAACACGATTGTCACAAATATGCAGATAAGCAGAAGGCGCGGCAGGTCGCGGCGTCTTAACTCTCGTATGGCTACCTCATTTGTATTCTGGAAGGGGTGCTTTGCCCAGGAAACAATGGCCATCACCGCTACGGGCGCGCTCATGCAGAGGTAGGTCAGCATTTCGCCGTAATAGTCCACGCGCAGCGAAATAATACCGTAGAGTGTTGCGAAAATTACGCACAGGAGCTGTCCCAATATGGCACCCTTAGCAATAAAAATCAGACAGGTGAATCCAAAAAGTGCCGCAACCAGGGAAAGCGGATCCTCGGCGGGGTAGATAAAGTAAAGTGTGGTTGTAACTGTCATCGAGGTCATCCAAAGCACCCACTCAAGCACTGTCAGGCGAGGGGGTGTCAGCATCTTTTTTAACACCGTTAGGCTCCTTCTCGATAGATTACAGCTTTGCCGCCACCCGTTGGGGGGTGAAAAACCGCATTGGCTATTATAGCACGGTGCGAGGGGCGTGTCAAGCAATTTTTAAACTTTGCAAAAAAGCCTTTGCAAATCTAGAATTTTGTGTTATACTTATATGGAATATAATTTTTAATGCTATGCTGATATGATGCGCGAGAGAGGAGGTGGCCCTGTTGGAGTGCTTTGACGAATATCCGATTTTACAGAGAATTGATTTGCCTGTCCACGTCAAGGCGCTGTCCCGTGCCGAGCTTTTGCAGCTTGCAAGCGAAATCAGAGCATACCTTTCAAAGCGCGTGCGTGAGAACGGCGGTCATCTCGCTTCAAATCTCGGTGTGGTTGAGCTGACGCTTGCCATGCATCGCGTGTTTGATGCACCCGATGACCACCTGATTTTTGATGTAGGACATCAAAGCTACGTCCATAAGCTTCTGACGGGGCGCAAGACGCAGTTTGATACCCTGCGGCAGTCGGGGGGGCTTTCGGGTTTCACCAAGCGCGCCGAGAGCACATACGATCCCTTTGGTGCAGGGCATAGCTCTACTGCCGTTTCTGCCGCAATCGGATTGGCTGAGGCCGATTTGATGGCAGGAAGGGAGCATTATACTGTTGCTGTGGTGGGTGACGGCGCGCTTTCCGGCGGTCTTGCCTACGAGGGACTTAATAACTGCCGTCCCGACCTGCGCCTGATTATCGTTATCAACGATAATGAAATGTCTATATCCCCCAATACGGGGCGACTTGCCACGCATCTTTCCCGCATTCGCGCTTCACGCGGCTATTTGAAAACCAAGGAGCTGACGGCAGGCACGCTGGATAAGGTTCCCTTAATCGGCAAGCCGTTGCACGGCCTGCTGCGTGCCGTGAAGCTCGGCATTAAGCATTTGTTTTATAAAGAAAATCTTTTTGAGCATATGGGTATCCGTTACCTTGGCCCTGTGGACGGTAATGATATCGACGCGTTGACCTCCTTGCTGACACACGCCAAGAGATTGAAGGGCAGCGTCATTGTCCATGTAAAAACCAAAAAAGGGATGGGAGATACCGAGGCCGAGAGCAGTCCTGAGCTGTTCCACGGTCTTGCGCCTGCAGATAAGCCCCATACGGGGCCTGATTTCTCGGCGCAGCTCGGCAAGGCTCTGTGTGATGCGGCAGAAGGGGATGCACGTGTTTGCGCCATTACGGCAGCGATGAGCCACGGCACGGGGCTTGAGCAGTTCCGTGCAGCATATCCCAAACGCTTTTTTGACGTAGGTATTGCCGAGGGACACGCCGTCACCTTTGCCGCAGGGCTGGCCGCAGGTGGTATGCGCCCCGTGGTGGCGATTTATTCCACCTTCCTGCAGCGCGCCTATGATAATATTCTGCACGATGCTGCGCTCCAGTGTCTGCCCGTTACGCTTTGTATTGACCGCGCGGGCTTTAACGCCTGCGACGGTGTCACGCATCACGGGGTGTTTGATGTATCTTTCCTGTCTGCGATCCCCCGCGTACGCATCTACGCGCCCGTGACGGGAGCGGGCATCAGGGCCTCTCTTGCTGCGGCGGCCACCTACGAGGGCGTTTCTGCCATTCGTTACCCTGCAGGTGTTGAAAACCCCCGTATTCTTGCCGCGTTTTATCCTGACGGCGCATCGGCGCTTGCCGCGCCTACGGTGCGTGTTTATGACAGCGCCGAGGAGCCGCAGGTGACGGTTATCACACACGGTCGCATTGCCTGTGAGGCACTTGCCGTGGCAGATATGCTGCTTGAGAGGGGCGTACCCATGCGGATTATTCTCTGTGAATATCTTGCACCCTACGATATACTGGCTGACGAGATAGCCCCCCTTTTGGGGCAGACGCCGCTGGTGCTTTATGAGGAGGAGGTGCGTACGGGCGGCTTCGGCGAGGGGCTTTCCCATGCTTTACGCACGCAGGGCAGCTTGTATGGTCCCTATGCCATTCTGGCGGCTGAAAACGGCTTTGCCGTGCCTGCTGCGGGCGAAACGGTGTGGCAGGCGGCAGGTGTTGACCGCACCGCTCTTTTTCAAGTAATCAACGACCTGATCAAATAAAGGAGAATGACAAAATGATTTTACTGGAACGCACCTCCGTGATGAATTTTGAAAATGCGATCCGCGGTGCCCGTAATCCGATGAACAGCTGGGCGCGTATGGACAGCAGCTATGATGAAAAGGGTAATTTTTTGCTTGGCCCCAATGACCTTGACCTGGCAAGGCGCCTTGCACACGCAGGCACGGACCACAGAAAGTTCCTGCGCCAGATTTTTGTGTCGGTAGATATTACTGCCCCGCTTTATTGGTGGAAGGAGTTTGATACCTATAAGGTCGGCACGGTGGCAAATTCCACCTCTACGATGCATAAAATTCACGCAAAGGCCTTTGAACGGGAGGATTTTTCACATGATTGCCTGGACGAGGGCGGTCTTGCCGCGCTCGACGGGCTGCTTGCGTATCTGGAGGCGGAGCGTGTGAAATTTGTGGCGGATAAGACGAATAAGCAGGCATGGATAAATATGATTCAGCTTTTGCCATCCTCCTATAATCAGATGCGTACGGTCACGATGAATTATGAAAACCTGATCAACATTTACTACGCACGCCGCACGCATAAGCTGGCAGAGTGGCACGTGCTTTGTGATTGGATACTGACGCTGCCTTATGCAGCCGATCTGATTGCGGTCAAGGAATAAGACATTCATAAAAAAGCGCGTCCGTGACGCGCTTTTTTGTGAAATTTTAAAATGATGTATAAAAGCACCGTGTGTGGGGAATCCTTTTGCTACAGATTTGCTGTAAAGAAGGGAGCAAGCCATGAAGCGTACAGTAGTTTTTTTGTTGGCCGCACTTGTGCTGGTGTCGGTTATTTCCATTTTGCCAATTCACGGTGAGGCGGCAATATACGATAGCGTGATACGCCTGCACGTGCTGGCAAATTCGGATAGTGAGGCGGATCAGGCATTGAAGCTTGCGGTTCGCGACGATCTGCTCACGAGAACGCGTGTGCTTCTTGCAGATGTCAAAACCCGTGATGAGGCCGAAACCGTACTAAAGGGCGCGATGGATAGCCTGACTGTTACGGCCAGGGAAACGGTGACGCGCGAGGGCTATGATTACCCCGTGCGTATCACGCTGGGACAAGAGCAGTATCCTACACGCAGGTATGAAAATCTTGCCTTTCCCGCAGGGGAATATTTGTCGCTCCGCGTACTGATTGGCGAGGCGGCGGGGGAAAACTGGTGGTGTGTGCTTTTCCCACCCCTTTGCCTTTCTGC
>JAZOSC010000051.1:0-5041 GCA_045656925.1 Eubacteriales bacterium
TCATATTCCTCTTTGGCAAGAATCGCCTGTAATTTTTCTTCTCTCGTCATGATTTTCACCTCGCAAAAGCTTGCATTTTAACAATATTTCTCCAAAGGGCAGGACGCACAGCACCGCTTTATCAAGCAGCCCCAGCGCAAATGCCATAAAAAAGTAGATCAACATCACGGCAACAAGTGTACAAAGCATCATCAGAAGCGACGGCAACGCAAAATATCCCAAAATGCGGTAAATAAGCACACCGAGCACAACCGACAGGCTTGCCGCAAAAAGCGGCGCGCCAAGCTGACGGTAAAGAGATATCCGCAGGTGCGTATGACTGCAAAGCAACAGCAGATTGGCAAAAAGCACAGTCAGATTACAGACAAGCGTGCTGATGGGTGCAGCGTAAATATGCACACAAGGGACACCAAGCAGCCACGCCTCAAGCACCAGCTTGACGACGGCGCCCAAAAGCATGGTAAAGACAGGCAAGGCTGCCCTGCCTACCGCCTGCAGGGTTGCGGCCGTGACAGAAATCAGCACCGTGGGCAACAGGCACACCGCCAGGATAGACAACAGCGGTGCCGCCAGCATCACCGCCCCCTGCTCACCCATGTACAGCACAGAGAGAATCGGGGCGGAAAAGACGGCAAGTCCAAGCGAGGCAGGCACGGCAATCAGCAGCGACACACGAAGCGCAAGGGTAAGCGCGTGCGAGGCCTCCTCGGTATCTCCTACCGCCAATGTTTTTCCCAATACAGGAATTAAGGAAAGGGTAACAGGCGTGAGCAGCGCAGGCACAAGGTTGTAAAGCGGCAGCGCCAGATTGCCATAGCTGCTGTACATTTCATGCGCGGCAGTCGGCGCAAAGCCTCCCGCCTGTAATCTTGCGGAAATCAATGCTGTATCCACCAGCGTCACAAGGCCTGTTACGGCAGCACTCACCGTAATGGGAAATGCCACACGCCAAAGCGCCCGCAATACGGCACGGCGCGAGGGCGGTAACCCCTTGCCCGTCCCAAAAAGCCTGCGGCGCGAAAGGAACAGCCACAAAAGCATGGCAAGCGCGGCAAGCGCGGCCCCTGCCGTAATACCTGCCACGGCTGCTGCGGCTACCGTGGGAGTATCTCCGCCGCGCGCCCTTGCAAGTCCTGCAAGTGAAACACCGAACAAAAGCTTACCGAGCGCCTCAATCACCTCGGCAGCGGCAGTAGGCAGCATATCGTGCCTTCCCTGGAACACGCCCTTAACGGCCCCGGATACAACCGCAAGCGGCAGTGTAGGCGCAATCAGACGCAGTGCCAAAGCAGCCTCGGGCATCGCAAGCAGGGTGGCTATTTTTTCCGCAAACACAAGCAGCAATATGCCGCCTGCGCTGCCCAACGAAAGAAACAGCACAAGCGCCACAGAAAAAATACGGCCCACCGCGCCCTCGTCCGTAGCCGCAGCACGGGAAACAAGCAAGGAAAGCGCGGTAGGCAGTCCCGATGCGAATAATATGAAGAGCATCGAATAGACGTGATAGGCAGACAAAAAATATGCCATACCGGCCACGCCCACAACGGCTATCAGCGGGATTTTGTAAAAAAGGCCAATGATTTTGGCAAGCAGCATCGCAGGCGTCAGCACCGCGACACCACGTAAGGTCCCCTCGCCGTTTCTTGCAGTTTTTTCTGACAAAACGTATCCCCCCTATCAGGGGCCGATGGCTTACAGACCAAGCTCCCGATAAAATGATACGATCTGATCGTGCTGCTCACGTGACACGTCTGCGGCAAGGTACTCATAGGGGTACTTGGCATTAAACAAACGCTTGATTGCGGATTTGCCACCGCTTTCGGGCGCCTTATAGTCAACCAGCTTGGTTACTGCTCCCGCACCTGCGGCAAAAATGGAATGGACCTCCTCCATCATATAGATGTTGTAAAGCCCCTCGGTCCCCTCCTTGGCAAAGCCAACGTTTTCAAAATTACCAACCATATTCTTCTGGCGATACATATAGTATGGACGGTAGCCTGCATCGGCGGCGCGAATCTGTGAATAATCCACGCATTTACCGGCATCGCCCCCACGCAGATTGTATACGCGATTGCCCTGACGCAAAATCTCTGCCGCACGCTTGACACAGAAGGTATGTACGGTAATATTTTCAGGGTCAAGGCGGAGAATTTCATCAAAGGTGGCGGAGAAGGTGGTAAAGGTATCCGCGGGAAGTCCGACAATCAGATCAGTATTGATACACTTTATGCCCGACTCTCTTGCAATAGTATAGGCGCGGTAAAAATCATCGCTGTTGTGCCCACGGCCAACACCGCGCAAAACCTCGTCACAAAGAGTCTGGGGATTGACGCAGACACGCGTGACACCGTAGGCCTTGGCAATGGCCATCTTTTCGGCATCAATCGTATCAGGGCGGCCGCTTTCAAGCGTATATTCCTCCAGTGCAGAAACATCAAGACCTGCACTGACGGTTTCAAGCAGCTCACGGAGCTGTGGCGCTGTCAGAACAGTAGGCGTACCGCCGCCGATATAGACGGTTTTGACGCGAAGCCCCAATTCTCTGATCAGGGCAAGCTTTGCCGCAACCTCGCGCTTTAAAAGCGCGAGATATGCGGGAATCAGGGAAAGCAGGCGCTTTGAGGTATAGGATACAAAGGAGCAATAGGTGCAGCGCGTAGGACAAAACGGAATGGAAATATAAACGCTGCAATCACGGGCATCGGGTGTGCCGATGATTTGCTGCTCAAGCAACGCAACCTCGGTGGCAAGCGCCGCTTTCTTGGGAATAACGAGATAATCGGCAGCAAGCGTACGCTTTACGCGCGACTTGCTCATGCCGCGCAGCAGCAGCTCGGTGGCCACCTTCGAGGGGCGTACACCTGTCAGCATGCCCCAGGACGGACGGTAATGCAACAGCTCGCTTGCCGCACTCAGCACCACGTGACCGATGACGATTTTCTTCAGACGGTCAGCAGTCAGATCCTCCCGATAAGCGGCGGCGCGCTCGGCAGTGACGCTTTTGCCGTAGCAGGTCAGGGTGACGCAGGCGCTGATCTCCTCTGTGCCCTCAGAAAGCCTCAGGGAGAGCGTGTTCGGATCATTTTCATCCTCAGAAAACTTCTCGCCGGGAAAAAAGATCATCACAAGCGTTTGTACATAATAAGCGTTAATATTGCCCTCAATAAACAGCTTCACAATCTCATCTCCTTCCCTGCTTTAAAATAGTACTGTCCATTGTAATCGTGACGGGGCCGTCGGCCTCCATCAGAATTTTCATGTCTGCACCGAATTCACCCGTGGCAAGCTTATCCACCCGTGCGCCAAGCGCATCGCAAAAATAGCGGTAAAGGCCTTCTGCCGCCTCGGGCGGTGCAGCATCAAAATAAGAGGGGCGATTTCCGTGGCTATAATCGGCAAGAAGCGTAAAGTTGGAAACCACCAACGCGCCTCCCCCGACGTCCACCAGCGACAGATTCATCTTATCCGCCCCGTCGCAAAAAATGCGGCAAGCAGCGATTTTAGCGGCAAGACGGTCAGCATCCTCACGGGTATCGCTTCTGCCGATGCCGAGCAGAATCAAGAGTCCCCCTGCAATCTCACCGACGGTACGCTTGTCCACGCGCACAGCGGCATGACTTACACGCTGTAATACGGCAATCATGAGAAGCCCCTTCCCACGTCAGTTACATCCTTCAGACCCTTCAGGCGGGATACGATAGAATGGTAATGGTCGACGTTTTTACAGCTGATTTTCAGATTGATAACCATGCGGTCATCGTTTTTCTTCTGGGTATTAATCTGCAACAGAAGCACCTTCATATCGGCAAGCGCCATGGTAATTTCGGCAAGAATGGTCAGGCTGCTGTACGCATAAACCTGCACCAATGCCTCGTAGACGTCTGTTGCATTCGCATCGGCCGCGCGCTCCCAATGTGCCTCAACCCAACGGTCAGCATCCTCGGGTCGCTTCATACCGTTTTCCACGTTGGGGCAGTCCACCTTATGAATGGAAATACCAAAGCCCTTGGTGATAAAACCAATCACGGCATCACCCGGCAAGGGGTTGCAGCATTTGGCAAACTTGACCTGACAGCCGCGCTCACCGTCCACAACGATGCCACTGTTGTGGCGCATATGACGGGGCCTTTCTGCCACACGCACGCGCTCGGGTGTCAGCACCTCCCGCTGTGGCTCGGGCGTCGCCTCGGGACGTACCAGCTTATCAAACTCCTCACGAAGCCTTGTCGTAACCTTGGATACGGTCAATCCGCCGTAACCAATGGTATTAAAGAGATCCTCTGCCGTCGCATACCCCATACGCTGTGCCGTTGCGGAAAAAATCTCACTCCGCTGCGACTCATTGGTGGAGCGACCGAATTTCTTCAGCTCCATTTCAAGGGCAGCCTTACCCACCGCAATATTATCGGTGCGCTTCTCCTTTTTGAACCAGCCACGGATTTTACTGCGCGCCTGACCTGTTTTCACGATGTTGAGCCAATCACGCGACGGCCCCTTGGAGGAACCCGAGGTGATAATCTCCACAATTTCACCATTCTGAGGCACGCGGTCAATCGGCACAATCATACCGTTGATTTTGGCACCCGTCATCTTATTGCCAACCGCCGAGTGAATGGCATAGGCAAAATCAATCACCGTAGCACCCTTGGCAAGGGTAATCACGTCACCCTTGGGAGTAAAGACAAAGGTTTCATCCTGAAAGACGTCTGTCTTGAAAACGTCAATAAATTCATCAGGATCGCGCGTATCCTCCTCGCTTTCCAGAAGCTTGGATACCCACGCAAGCTTTTTGTCCATATCCTCCTTAGCGCGTTCACCCGACTTATATTTCCAATGTGCAGCAATACCGAATTCCGCAACCTCGTGCATCTTATGCGTGCGGATTTGCACCTCAAAGGGCACGCCAAAGCGGCCGATGACCGTGGTGTGGAGCGAACGGTACAAATTGGGCTTTGGCGTGGAAATATAATCCTTGAAGCGCCCGGGGATAGACTTATACATCTCGTGAATAATGCCAAGCGCAGTATAACATTCAAGCTCG
>JAZOSC010000052.1:0-6165 GCA_045656925.1 Eubacteriales bacterium
GGATTTTGTCTGCGCCCCCGCACAGGCGGCGGCTATGGAGCGACTGCTCCCCCACCTTTCTGCAGAGGAGGAAGCAATTTTCAAGCGCGGCCGCAATATCGGCCATACCCGAACCCCCAAAAATGCCACGGTTGCCGAATACCGCAGCGCCACGGGCATGGAGGTACTATTCGGCTATCTCTTTGCGGCGGGTAATACCCCACGCCTGCAGGAGCTTTTCCACATCGGATACGCAGAGGCACTGCAATGAACATCGAATTTGATTTATATCCGCAGGGCAAGCATAAAGCACTCACGTTCAGCTGCGACGGCGGCGGAGAGCATGCGTTGCGCCTTGCCCGCATTTTTGATTTCAGCGGCATCAGGGGCACCTTTCACTTACAGGAAAGCAGGTCGGGCGATGCGCGTCACCTCACGCCCTACGCCATCAAAACAGCTCTTGCCGCACACGAGGTTTCCTGCCACACCGCGTTCCTTACCGCCGCCTTGCCCGAGGCGCTGACTGCGGAAATCGTAAAAAGCAAGCAAACGCTTGAGCGTATTTGCGGCTATCCCATTCGCGGTATATCTCACTCTCATCACGAAGCTGACCATGCGCTTGTGACGCATCTGCGTAAGCTTGGTATCTGCTATGCCCGCACCACCCGATCCACCGAGGAATTTTCCCTGCCGGAGGACTTTATGCACTGGCACCCGACCTGCCACCATAACAGCCCCCACCTTCGGGAGCTGCTTGCACAATTCAGGACAACAAAGATAAGACTTGCACTCTTTTCTGTACAGGTACAGAACCATGAGCTTGCCCATGACGGCAACTGCTCGCGGATAGAGGAATTCTGCACTGCAGCTGCTGACAACCCCGACGTGTGGTACGCCACCAGCATTGAAATTTACGATTACATAATGGCCTTGCAGGCCCTTTGCTTCTCCGCCGACCGCACGATGGTCTATAATCCCACCGCCACCGACGTCTGGATGACCGCCGACGGCGCACCCGTACGCGTTGCGTCAGGTGCTACCGTACATCTGAATACTTAAACTATAAAAAAGGAGAAATATCATGCAAAATCCCATCATCAAAATTCACGTCAAGGGCTTCGGCACCATGACCGCCGAGCTTTACCCCGAAAAGGCACCACTTACCGTTGCCAATTTCCTTTCCCTCATCGAAAAGAAATTCTTTGACGGCCTGATTTTCCACCGCGTGATTGCCGGCTTCATGCTTCAGGGCGGCGGCTACACGGCAGATATGCAGCAAAAGGAGTGCGCCGCTATCAAGGGCGAATTTGCCGCCAACGGCTGCCGCACCAATAACCTCAAGCACACCCGCGGCGTGCTTTCTATGGCGCGCACCAGCGACCCCAACTCCGCATCCTCGCAGTTCTTCGTGATGCACGAAAACGCCCCCCACCTCGACGGCCAGTACGCAGGCTTCGGCAAGGTGATTGAGGGCGAGGACGTGATTGACAAAATCGCCGCCGTAGAAACAGGCAGCTACGGCTGGTATATGCAGGACGTGCCCATGACCACCGTTGAAATTGAAACCATGGAGATTGTATCCGAATAACCAAGCATTAAAAAAACGCCCCCATATGGGGGCGTTTTTTGCTTTTATTCAGTTACTCGGCACCGTTTTCTGTCGTGGCAGTTTTGCTGCGGTTTTTATATTTAAAGGGCAGCTGCGATACGATGATGGCAGCGAAGATGAGCGCCATGCCGACAAGCTCAAGGGGGCGGGGATAGAGGCGCAGGGCAATCATGCTGGCAATGACCGCCACGACCGATTCCAGACTTAAAACAAGGCTCGCCAGCGTGGCGGGGGTGCGCTGCTGCCCCACGATTTGCAGGGTATAGGCCACCGCCGAGGAGAGAATGCCTGCGTAAAGCACTGTCCACCAGCCCGTGAGAATTCCATCAAGCGTCGGCTTTTCAAAAATCAACGCAAAGATGGCAGACAAGACACCCACCACCAAAAACTGCACCGCCGAGAGGCGCACGGCGTCCACGCGGTCGCCCACGTGGTCTACCATAATCATCTGGCAGGCAAAGAGGACGGAGCAGGCAATCAGTTGAATATCGCCTGTGGTGAGGCTGCTGCCGTTCATACAAAGCAGCCACAGTCCACAGAGAGCCACTGCCACGCAGACGTAAATATGTGGCTCGGCACGCTTGCCGAGGATAAAGCCAAACAGCGGTACAAACACGATATAAAGTGCGGTGATGAAGGCGTCCTTGCCGGGTGAGCCCGTGTTGCTGGCAATGCCGAACTGCTGGAGCGCCGAGGCGGCAAAAAGGAAAAGGCCGCAAATCGCTCCCCCGTACCAGCAGATATAATGCTTATCGCGCGTGGGGATAACAAACCTGCCGCGTTTTTTATTCCACCCATCCTTCAACAAGAAAACAATCAGCAGCGCAAAGGCGCCCACAAAGGAACGCAGGGCAAGAAAGGTAAAGGACGGTATCGTTTCAGCAGCCTTATCCTGCGCTACAAAGGTGGTGCCCCAAAAGAGTGCCGCCAGCAGACAGCAAATAAGGCCGCTGTATTTTTTCAGGTTCATAAAACTGCTCACTTTCTGTGAAATGTAATAAAACAGGGGGACGGGTGCCTTTTTTACGCATCCTCACTGCCATCGGGCTTTTTATAGTACCCCAGGCGAATACTGCCCTTTCCAAAGCGACGGCGTATCTCATGCAGTGTCCCCTCAACGCTCTCGCGTTTGTCAGCATGCCCGTCGGCAAGCGAAAAAATATCCAACTGCTCCTCTGCCTCATGTTCGGCAACCAACCCCGTCGCCGTTACCGTGAGGGCGCGTATCATTTTGCCAAAGCCCCCTGCCGCCCGAATCAGCAACATAGCGGTATCAATGATTTCACTACGTAGCCACGTGGCGCGTTTCAGGGTGGTTTGCCTCTGCACTACGGCAAATTCGGGGTCCTTTATCTGCACCTGTACCACGGTGCATTTCAGGTTTTCCTCACGCAGTCTTGCCGCAACCGAGTCCACGAGCACCGATACACCCGCACGCACCTCGTCCTCGCCCACGATGTTGCGGCGAAAGGTCATACCGTTGCCAATCGATTTGGGACGCTCGCGGTAATAGTAGGAGCGCACAGGCTCCGTATCTGCACCGTTGGCATAGCGGTGCAGCATCACGCCCGCCTCACCGAGTGACCTCGTCAGCAGCAGGGGATCTGCCGCGGCAAGCTCCCCTATCGTGGTAATTCCCAGCTTATGCAATGCAATATCCGTCTTTTTGCCGACAAAAAGGAGTGCGGACACCGGCATCGGCCAGACCAGTGCGCGGAAATTCTCGCGGCTGATAACGGTAGTGGCATCGGGCTTTTTATAATCACTGCCAAGCTTGGCAAATACACGGCAAAAGCTAACGCCCACCGATACGGTTATCCCAATCTCACTACGCACGCGCGCACGAATGACGTCCGCAAGCTCTGCAGGGGACATGGGGAACAAATGCATACTTGCCGTCAGGTCGAGAAAGGATTCATCAATTCCAAAGGGATCCACCAGGTCGGTATAATCAAGATAAATCCGATTAACCAGCCTCGATATTTCGTGGTACTTCTCATGGTGCGGTGGCACCAGAACGAGTGAGGGGCACTTCCTTTTCGCCTGCCAGATCGTTTCCGCTGTTTGTACGCCGTAGGCCTTGGCAAGCTCGTTTTTAGCCAGAATAATACCGTGACGGCTTTCGGGATCCCCCGCCACCGCCATCGGCACCTCTCTGAACTCCGGTCTTGAAAGCATCTCGACCGATGCAAAAAAGCCGTTGCAATCACAGTGCAGTATCACACGGTCCATAGATGCGCTCCTTCCTTCAGTATATGATAAAATCAGTCAAGTGCAATGAGAAAGCAAAGCTCCTTTGGGCACCCCGTCGCCATGCCAAAGGGGGTGGCGCCTGCCTCGTTTTCCCCACACGGGGTGCGTAATTTATAGCGCGCGGCGCCAAGATATGCCGCCACACGGGGTGCAAAAACGGTGTCGCCAAGCCATTCCTTAAAGAATATCTCGTCCTCGCGGCGCTCATAGTAGGCGGCAAATTTCCCGTCAAGCGCGACGGCGCCGCCAAAGGAAAAGCCAAGCGACAGAAATTCCGCCGTGGGTACGGCGTACGGGGGCTTTAAAAAGTCCCCTCGCAGGGCAAGGTATTCCGCCACGGTCAAGGACTTATAGGCCTCGTCGGTGGGCGCGCTTTCCCCCGACGTTTCAAGATAAGGGGAAACGGGCGAAAGCCATGCTTTTTTGTAAAAATCGAAAAGCGATGCGCTCATCGGGCGCAGGAACACGGGCGCGCCCTCGGCCGCAACCTTGCGGAGCAATTTTTTGGCAAGCCCCTGCCCGCGACAAGCAGGGTCGGTTGCCACAGCGTAGAGGTATTTTGCCGCCTGCACGCGTCCGTCCGGTAAAACGATATTGTAAGGTAGCGCAAGCAGCATGGCCTTGGGCCTGTCGCCCTCGCGAATCACACGCAGAGCGTGCGGAAGCGCATAAGCAAAAAGCGCGTCACACCACGCCTTGTCCTCGCCCTCAAACGCCGTATCAAACAGCGCACGGCAATTTTCATAAAGCCTTTCCATGCCCACACCTCACTTTAACAAGATAAGTATATCTTATTTTGTCCACGCCGTCAAGTATCAATGCTTGACGGGGACGGGGTTTTATGCTACAATAAAAAAAGAAACAAAAATCAAGCGCGCCAAAGGCCAAACGGGAAGAACGCCCGCCCCCTGCGGCAGATACCCTTTTACGAGGTGACTTTATGTATAACGAGCTTTTAAAAAGATACCCCGCCCTTGCCGCCTGCGGCAAGGAGATAGAAAAAGCTGTCGCCGCCGTTATTGCCTGCTTTGAGGCAGGCGGCAAGGTGCTGCTTTGCGGCAACGGCGGCAGCGCCGCCGCCTGCGACCATATCGCTGGGGAATTTACCAAGGGTTTTTTGAAAAAGCGCCCCATACGTGCCGAGGAAATGGCAGAAATGAAGGCAAAAAATCCGTCTGTTGACGTGGCTCTGCTTGCCAAGCTGCAAATGGGTCTGCCCGCCGTTTCCCTGCCCGCAATGACAGCGCTCAATACAGCCTTTTGCAACGATGTTGACCCCACGCTTGTTTACGCACAGTCAGTGCTGGCGCTCGGCAAGGAGGGGGACGCCTTGATTGCGCTCTCTACCTCCGGCAACGCAAAAAACGTGGCTGCCGCCGTAGCAGTGGCGCGTGCGCTTGGCATAACGGTCATTGCCCTGACGGGCGAAGCAGGCGGCGCCCTTGCAAAAGAGGCCGACGTTGCCATCTGCGTACCCGAACAAGAAACCTATCGCGCGCAGGAGCTGCACCTACCCGTATATCACTACATCTGCGCCGCAGTTGAGGCACATTTCTTTCAGGAATAAAAAACACAAAAGGCACCCCACGGGGTGCCTTTTTAATATACGCATGAAATTTTACGAGGATTCCTCCGCGAAAAATGCGGTGCTTTTTACCTTTTCACGGGCGGCCTTCTTCGCGGCGCGTCTGGCACCAATCAGAATACCCAGCGTTTCGGTCAACAGAGTACGCATATCATCAGGCATATCCGCATAGGCGCTCATCATATTGCGTAACGATTGCCGCTTGCCGCCGAGAATACCCGAAAAGGTATCGTGCTCGGTGGATTCCAATACACTGAACAGGGCCTCACAAAAGCGACGGCGACGGTCAGGGCTGGTGGTTTCCACAAAGCGGTCCACGATGGCCGCCGTGCGCTTGCCAAAGGCGGTGCGCTCATCCGTATAAACGAAATCATCGCCCAGCACCTCCCAGGTATAACCGTCGTGCTGCAGCAATCCCTTGCTGCTGCTTTTTACGATTTTATAATTCACATCATGGTCAAGAAGCACCGCCACGATAGAGGATTGCGGCAAATACGTCTGGATACGGGGGCGCATTTCAGCATAAGCCTCACTTGACACCGTACCGTCAAAGAAGCCGGGGCCATCATGGTTGAAAACGGTACGGATGCGGTACCGCACCTCCTCGCCGCAATTTACCGCAGCATACACGGCAAGATTGCCGCCCTTGGAATGTCCGCCCACGAATATGCGGCGCAACGGATAGGCCGCCGCCACAGCGGAAAGATAGCGCTTGGCCTCAAGCTGTGCGGGTACAGGA
>JAZOSC010000053.1:0-2845 GCA_045656925.1 Eubacteriales bacterium
TTAACCGTGCTGCTTCCCGCATTTCTCGCCTACCTTGGGGCTTATTTCCTCTGCAATACGCTGTCTGCACAGCATTTCAAAGCAGAATGACAAGGCGCGATACACGGAACGGCATATCACGTCGAGATAATACTGCAAAAACCACCTTGCTTACCAATTGAGATAAGCAAGGTGGTTTTGATTTATTTGTTAAAAAAGGTGTATTTTGGTCTGTGCCAAGACACCAACCGAGGGGCAGAGGGGATTTGGATACAGAAGGCGCGTGCGCGGCACGTGAGGCGTACACAGGTACGTCGAGTGCCGTGGACACGTCTAAAAACACACAATAAAAATGAAAACCTGAAAGGTTTTCTACCTTAAAATCAAATTAAAGAAAACCGCTTCACTTGTCCTTACAGACAAAATAAAGCGGTTTTGATATCTCATTACTAATTGGTGTGTTTTGGTCTGTGCCAAATACACCTGCCCCAATCAAAGATATTTGTTAATGGTAGCCGTCGCCTCCTCCACGGGAATGGAAGCGGTGAGGAACACGTTTACATCATGCTTTGCAAGCAGATTGGCAAGGTTGTCAAGCATAGCCTCAAATGCAGGGATATTGCCGCCGCAAATCTTGAGGGTATTGTCAACAAAGAGGTCAGTCACGTCATAATTGCTGGCAAGAATACCTGCAACGAAGCCGTAAAGTGCCTCGGCATCGTGAATCAGATACTCCTCTGTATTCACCAGACGAACCTTGGATTTAATATCAAAACGCAGCTGCGTACCCTTTTCCAGACACACAACGTCACCCTGCGAGGTGGCAGCCGCCATATTTACCTTTTCAATCAGGGTTTTGGTCTTACCCGTACCCTTTACGCCAATCATAAGCTTCAGCATAGACAAATACCTCCGTTTTGTTACATACAGAATATCATTCTGCTTGATTTTATTATACACGATAAAATCTTGCATTTCAAGGGGGTTTTGGAAAAAAATACAACAAAAACGGGCCAAGTTTGAAAATTTGGCCCGTTTTGAAAAGCTTACCCGCAATTATTCGGCAATACGCGCCTCAAGTGCAGCTCTTTCGGCCTCATAGCCCGGCTTGCCAAGCAGCGCAAACATATTTTTCTTATAGGCCTCCACACCGGGCTGGTCAAAGGGATTGACGCCAAGGAGATAGCCCGAAATGGCACAAGCCTTCTCAAAGAAATAAATCATATAGCCAAGTGCGTGTGCGGTGCGCTCCGCAAGCTCCAGCACGATGTTCGGCACACCGCCGTCCACGTGTGCAAGAAGCGTGCCCTGCATCGCCATACCGTTGACGTAGGTGAGGTCCTTGCCTGCAAGGAAATTCAGACCGTCAATATTGGCAGGATCAAAGGGCACGGGCTGCGCGGCACCCGTATTCTTCACCGAAATCACGGTTTCAAAGAGATTTCGCATACCGTCCTGGATATACTGACCAAGGGAATGGAGATCCGTCGAGAAGATAACCGACGCGGGATAAAGGCCCTTGCCGTCCTTGCCCTCGCTTTCGCCGTAAAGCTGCTTCCACCACTCGCAGAACATTTGCATAAACGGCTCATAGCCAACAAGAATTTCGGTCGTCTTACCCTTGCGGAGCAGAATATTACGGAGCGCGGCATAGCGATAGCAAGCGTTTTCACGCATATCGGGATTGGCAAACGCCACGCGTGCAGCATCGGCACCGCCCATCAGCTCATCAAGGTCGATGCCTGCTACGGCAATGGGCAGAAGGCCCACAGCAGTCAGCACCGAGAAGCGGCCGCCCACATCATCGGGAACGACAAAGGTTTCAAAGCCTGCCTTGTCGGCAAAGGATTTGAGCGTGCCGCGTGCGCGGTCTGTGGTGACGAAGATGCGCTCGCGCGCGCCCTCCGCCCCGTATTTCTTTTCCAGCAGCTCGCGGAAAACGCGGAAGGCCACAGCAGGCTCGGTCGTTGTGCCTGACTTGGAAATCACGTTGATGCAAACGTCGCGCCCCTCACAGATGGCAAGCAGCTCCGCCATATTGGTGGCACTGATATTGCAGCCCGAGAAATAAATATCGGGCGTATCCTTTTTAAGATTATTGTAAAGTGGCGACCTCAGAAACTCCACCACGGCACGTGCGCCGAGGTAAGAGCCGCCTATGCCAATCACAATGAACACATCGCAGGAGCCCTTGATGCGCTCTGCGGCGGCCTTGATACGGGCAAACTCCTCCTTATCATAATCGCGTGGCAGGTCAATCCAGCCGAGGAAATCCTTGCCGGGGCCACTCCTTGCGTGCAGCATCTCATGCACGGCGGTGACGGTTGGCTGCATCTGCAAAACCTCGTCCTTCCGCACGAAGGGTGCCACGTAATTTTCAATCAAGCGAATAGACATAGTAAAGCTCCTTTACTTTGAATTTTTCGGTTCCAATTATATTTTACACCATAAGTTTGTAAAATGCAAGGTACAATTTACATTTTAACGTGCCGTCCTGAAAAATCGGACTCCACTCCTCTTAACGCAGTGCAAATGCCCGCAGCATTGGAAGAAGCAGGGTGCCGAAGCGCAGCCGCGCCACGTCCGATGCGGCAATCACAGGCACCTCGCCAAGCAGCACGCCGTCAAGCGTATAGGTCACGCGCCCCACGGTATCCCCCGCCCCGATCGGTGCCGTCAGTGCCTCGGGCAGCTCGAGCTTTCTCTCCACACGCCCCTCGCTCCCCTTTGGAATTGTTTTGAAAAAGGGCTGATAGGTCAACTTGACGCTTTCGCAGGCGGCGCCAAGCACGGGCAGCTCGATACACGCCCCCTCCGCCGCCATCGTGGTGTAATTGGCAAAGCCGTAATCAAGCAATGCCGCCGC
>JAZOSC010000054.1:0-4722 GCA_045656925.1 Eubacteriales bacterium
AGCGTAGAGGTGCTCGGCACCTCGATGCCTGCGCCACCGCCAGACGTCGTGCTTGCGGCGCCGCCGATCACGGTCAGCGTGGAATTTTCGGGAATATGAATGGTCAGCGTAGAGCCGCTTTTCACCCGCAAGGCGCTTGCAGCAGTGCCACCCCTGAGTGTAAGCGATGTCCCCGCCTCTACATAATACTCACCGGAAAGCTCCTTGCCCGCGTGCGAGGACGTCAGCTTCTCACCCGTGGCAGTGCTTTGTGCAGCACTCACCGTAAAGGGAGCCGCGCCGATCACGCACGCCACAACCAAAAGCAACGTCAAAAGCGTTGCAAGGAGCGTCCTTCTTCTCATCTTCAACATGTCGTTGTTTCCTCCTAAAAAAAGATTTATCGAGGCATAAAAAGTTTTATACGTTGTAGGATTTTTTAAACTTTCTTGGTTTTAACATCTTAGCATGCTAAGTTCTACAAACGTTCCACAAACACTTTGATTTTCTTTTTATCTTTCTGAAATTTTATGCATCCGCCGTCGAAAGTGTCCCCGCCATATAGGCGCATTCTTAAACTGTGACACTACAATTATCGCAAGTGTTAGGAAAGATCCGCAAAACAACTTGGGAGAACTTGATTTTTGCAAAATGTATTTTCATCTGCTTTTTTAACCTACAACTTGCTACATAATTGTTGGAGGTTGTATAGTAGCAAAGGCTTCCAGTTTCTCCTTTACAAGCTCAAATAATTGTGCTATAATTGATTTATGTCATTTTGCCATACGTATGGGAGGAAAAAATGGGAACACTGATTCTCTTCAACATCTTTTTAATACTACTCATAGGTGCTCTGCTTATTGCTGTAAAAAAATGGGGGCAGGGCGTGCGCACCAAGCGCGTGCTTTTACTGCTTGCGCCGCTTGTGACCATTGCTTTTCACTACAGCTCATTCTTTTATCATCTGCTTTTCACAGGCGCGGGTATCGCATATCTTGCAGACACGCCCAACCTGATTTTGCCAATCTATCCATGCAATGTGGTGATGTGGTGCGCCCTTATCTACGGTCTTGCACCAAACAAAAGCAGCAAATTTGCGCTCCTGCTTTCCGATTACATCTTCTGGTTCGGCATTGTCTCAACCCTTGTCGGTATGTTTGCAAACGTGGATTTTATTCTGAATCCGACCTTGGCCAACTTCGAGGTGACAAAAAGCATCGTTGCACACGCCACGCTGCTCTTTAACGTGCTGCTTATCCCTGTTTTTGGGCTACTGCGCCCCAGTTTCTTCCGCAATATGCGAAATATGATCCTATCCGTTTTAGCCATGTACGTCATCGGGCTTTACTGCAATCTTGTTTTTAAAGCCCTGGTTTCGGCAGAAAAGGCATACGACGTCAACTCCATGTTTATCATTCACTCCCCCTTTGACGGTATCCCCTTCCTGCGCTATCCCCTCATCGCCGCAGTAGCACTGGTTATTTACCTACTGATTTTCACAGTGTATGACATCGTTGCCACGCCACGCGGCAACCGTTGGTTTAACCGCGTGCTTACTATCCTGCACAAGGACTAATCCTGCCCAACATACCCAAAATACACGAAAGCCCCACCGTGCAGATATCGATAAATTTTATTACCCCTAAAGGCACGGTCACAAACAGATTTTTGCAAAAAACTTGACACGTGGTGAATTTTTTACTATAATATTTATGTTATCTTAATCAAACGCGCAGATATGATTTATCGCAAGACGCGTATGGGAGGTCATTATGATTAAAAACAAATTTTTGCGTTACCTTGCTACCCTGCTCTCTTCCATTCTGGTCATTGTCATCGTCAGCCTGATTGATAAGGCACCCGGCTCGCCCCTCACCTCTGCAATGCTCTTTATGCTGCTGCTTTGGTCTACCTTCTTCTTCTGGCGCGGTGTCATCGGCTTTCCGAAAAACAAGCCCCTGCAAATGATTAAAAAACTTTTTATGCTGATTCTCATGCTCTTAGCCCTGCTGGGCTTTGTCATCGGCATCGTCATCTTTTACGAGGAGGAGGCCCCCAAGCTTGCTGGTGCTACACTTATCGCCACCTTGGTTACCTATGTATTGGCGATCTTCTCGGCCAAGGATGAGGACCACTTCGGCTTCAAGTACGCACCCTTTGTTCCCCCTGCCATTGCTCTTGTATCGGCACTTTTCGGCTTCCTGCTCTCCTTCACCCGTCCCTATTCCGCCATTGCAATGATCGTCATCGGTGCCTCTCTGATCGTCGCCACCGTATACGGCTTCAAAAAGGATTATATCGGCTTTAATCTCACCGGGCCTGTCAAATACAGCTACAAGCCCTCTACCGGCACACAAAAAACCGCCTACGAATCTCCCCAGGACGCCATGAAAAGCGTGTGCGGCAAGTGCGAGCAGACCCGCCAGCTCTCCAATCTCGCAAAGTTCTTCCCCAAAATCACCTGCAGCTTTGAAAACGGCTGCGTTGTATTTACCGTCAGCGGCAACGTAATGACCTTACACGCTAACGTGAACAGAGCTGTACTGGATGATGTACTGAAGATTCAGTTGAAAAAGATTGCCGACGAGCTTGAGGTTCACTACCAGCTTGCCATTGAAAGACTCAGCCGCAGGGGAACCAGCACCAGCTCGGTTGCCACGGCAAAGGTAATGAGAGGCAATATTACGATTACCTGATAAAAACTAAAAAAAACGGCTGACCGACGTCAGCCGTTTTTTGATTTCACTGTTGCACAAGCCCATTCCCGCTATCCTGCGCAGATGTATGTGCGGGCGCGTGGACTCTCTGCATCAAACGCCACAGGGCGTCATACAAGAAATATGCCGCTAAAACACCAAGAATATTAACCATAGAAAACAGCACCACGTAAAGCACCTGCCCTGCAAATGCACCGAGTGCCTCGCAAAAAGCAAGGCGCAGCTGCTCAACCGGCTCTAAAATACAACGATAAAAATTATGATAATTGGTCTTTAAAATGTGTGCCATCACCGATGCCACCGTGCAATAGCACGTCATTACCACAAGCGTTGCGCGCATATCACATCGCAGATGCGGCACATGCAGCTCAAGCGCAAATATAAGGACGAGGGCCGCCATGGCAAGCGTGTGAAACGCGGTTGTATGAAAATCGCCGAAATCTTGAAAGGCACACTGTATCGCATCATCGGAATAGATGCCGTTTGGTATGATCAGCATAAGAACGAAAAGCCCCGCAGAGAAAGCCACCGTCACACCGCGCAGGGCTTGCTGATACCTACCGCGATAAAAGGCCATCAGCGGCAGACATACCGTGATCACCGAGCAAACATGAAACGGCAGATGCCAAAGATCATATCCCAGTGAAAGGCTTCTTACCTGCTTTATGATTTCAAGCACGGCAATCAACGATGCTACGACCTGAAAGGGGATCATTCTTGCGCGCTCGCTCTTGCCCTTCAGCAGCGAGCGCAGCAACACTGCAAGCGCAAGCATCATGGCAAGAGAGGGCAATAAAGTTTTTACATGCGTCATCGTCCAAAACTGCATTACAAAGCGCCTCCCTTCCCTTAATACCGCTATTGTACTACAAATTTTGCCATATGTCAAGAACAAGGCTTTCAGGAATACGAGGAGAGGAGTGCTGCTGCACAATAAAAAAACGCAGACGACCGTCTGCGTTTTTTTATCATAAATTTTACATAAACAGGGGGGCAAATACCACTGCAACAATGCTCATCAGCTTGATGAGAATGTTCAGCGAGGGACCTGCAGTATCCTTCAAGGGATCACCCACAGTGTCACCGATGACACAAGCCTTATGTGCCTCACTGCCCTTACCGCCGTGATGGCCCTCCTCAACATACTTTTTGGCATTATCCCAGGCGCCGCCCGAGTTTGCCATGCTGATAGCAAGGAGAATACCCGTCAGCGTTGCACCGACAAGCAAGCCTGCAAGCGCGGATTTGCCAAGGACAAGACCGACAAGAATGGGCGCTACGATTGCGATCACACCGGGGAGAATCATCTCACGGATGGCTGCCTTGGTGCTGATATCAACGCACTTGGCATAATCAGGCTTTTCAGTACCCGCCATAATGCCGGGATTCTTTTTAAACTGTCCGCGCACCTCCTCGATCATATCGTTTGCGGCACGGCTGACCGAATTGATGGTGAGTGCGGAAAAGAGGAAGGAAAGCATACCGCCAATCAGAAGACCGCTCATGACGTAGGGATCAAGCAAATCAATGGCAATGTCAAGATCAACAGCGGCAGCATAGGAAGCAATCAGTGCAAGCGCGGTGAGGGCCGCAGAGCCGATGGAAAAGCCCTTGCCAATCGCAGCGGTGGTGTTGCCCACGCTATCCAGGCTATCGGTGATCTCGCGTACGGAATCCTCAAGGCCGCTCATCTGTGCAATACCGCCTGCATTATCGGCAACGGGGCCGTATGCATCGACAGAAATAACCATGCCGACAGTAGAAAGCATACCCAGTGCCGCCAGCACAACACCGATTTCCTCGGCAACGATATAAGAAACGATAATGGCAACAACAATGACAATCGTCGGCAGCGCCGTGCTCTTAAGGCCTGATGCATAGCCTGTCAAAATATTCGTGGCACTGCCCGTATTGCCCGATTTTGCAATCTCGCGCACGGTCTTATAGCTGCCAGACGTATAAACCTCAGTAATCTTACCAATCAGCGTGCCTGCAAGAATACCACAAAGCACACCGCCGAAAATCT
>JAZOSC010000055.1:0-3153 GCA_045656925.1 Eubacteriales bacterium
TTTATCATATCAATATGCCGCTTCTCATTCTTGCAGGTGCGGGAAGCGGAAAAACCACGGTGCTGGTGCGCCGTATCTCGTACATCATTCGCTTCGGCAATGCATATATGAGTGACTACGTGCCCTTTGACGCGGATCCTGCACACGTTGCGGCATTGGAGGGCGCAGTCAACACCCCCATGTCACGCGCTGACCTTGAGGTGCTGCTTTCGGAATTTTCCAACAATCCCTGTCCCCCCTGGCGATTGCTTGCCATTACCTTTACCAATAAGGCGGCAGGGGAGATCAAGGCGCGTCTTTCCGACGCTTTTCCCGAAAACGAGGAGATTGCAGGCACCGTATGGACTGGCACCTTCCACTCGGTTTGTATGCGTATTCTGCGTCGCCATGCCACCGCGGCAGGTCTGCAGGAGGGCTTTACCGTTTACGATACCGATGATAGCAAAAAAGCGATGCAGGCAGTCTTAAAGGAGCTGAATATTGACGAAAAAATTCTTTCTGCCAAGTCTGCGCTGTCAAAAATCAGTCGTGCGAAGGATAAAATGGTCACACCCGAGGCATTTTTGCTGGAATTTGGCAACGACCATATTATGAAGCTGGTCGGGCAGGCGTATGAGAAATATCAGGCACGTCTTGCCGCATCCAATGCGCTTGATTTTGACGATATTATCTGCCGCACTGTGACCTTGCTTGAGTCTGAACCTGAAATTCTCAAAAGCTATCAGAGTCAGTTCCGCTATGTGGCGGTTGATGAGTATCAGGATACCAACGAGGCGCAGTTCCGCCTGACCGCGCTTCTGTCGGGTGGCTGGCGCAATCTGATGGTTGTGGGCGATGATGACCAGAGCATATACAAATTCCGCGGTGCAACGATTGCTAATATCCTCAATTTTGACCGTATTTTCAGTGATGCCAAGGTGATCCGTCTGGAGCAGAATTATCGCTCCACGCAATGTATTCTCGATGCCGCCAATGCCGTGATTGCCCATAACAAGGGCAGAAAGGGAAAAACCCTTTGGACAAGCCGCGGGCGCGGCGCGCAAATTCACGTCTTAAATCCCGATACGCAGAATACCGAGGCACGCGAAATCATAGATATTATTGCAGGCAAGGTGGCACGCGAGGGAATGCACTACCGTGATTTTGCCGTGCTTTACCGCACCAATGCACAATCCAACGCCCTGGAAACCGCCTTCAACCGCAGTGCCGTGCCGTACCGTATGTTGGGTGGCGTGCGCTTTGCAGACCGCAAGGAAATACGTGACCTTGTGGCATATCTCCAGCTCATCAACAACCATGCCGACCGCGAGCGTCTTTTGCGTATTGTCAATGAGCCAAGGCGCGGTCTGGGTGATAAAACTCTTGCCGCCATCGGCGAGATTGCCGCCTACGAGGGCGTTTCCATGTTTGAAATCATGAAGCGTGCAGAGAGCTATACCGCCCTTGTGCGCTCTGCAGCAACTCTTGTGCGCTTTACCGCATTGATTGAGGAGCTGACCGCGCTGTCCCATGTGATGGCACTTGACGAATTTGTAGAAGCCGTGCTTGACCGTACAGGCTACCGTCAGATGATTCAGGATATGGGGCCGGAGGAGGCAGACCGCCTTGATAACTTAAGAGAATTTATCTCCAATGTGGTCGAGTACATGAATAACGCCACGGAGCCAAGCCTGACGGGTTTCCTTGAGGAAACGGCGCTTGTTGCCGACGTGGACCGCTATGATGAAACGGCCGATGCCGTGGTACTGATGACGATTCACAGTTCCAAGGGGCTTGAATTCCCCCAGGTGTTTCTGCCGGGCTTTGAGGAGGGGCTGTTCCCCGGCATGCAGACCGTGCTGGCAGGCCCTGATGAGATTGAGGAGGAACGACGGCTGGCTTATGTCGCCATTACCCGTGCCAAGAACGAGCTTTATATTCTCCATACAAAAAACCGCATGATTTACGGACGCACGGGGGTAAATCCCCCCTCGCGCTTTCTTGCTGAAATTCCGCAGGAGCTGCTGGAGCTGCCTAAGCTTGAAGCGCCTCACCATACGGCGGGGGTAAGCGGCTTCGGTCGCGTGGCAAGCGGCTCCGGTGTATATCGCTCACCGGCCAGTGCCGCAAGAGAGCCGATTGCTGCGCGTGCTGCCGCCAAGCCGCAAGCACCCGTTAATATTCTTGCCGCAGGCGATCGCGTGCGCCATATGCTGTTTGGCGAGGGCGAGGTGTTATCCGTGCAGAAAATGGGTGGCGATTATCTTTACGAGATTGCCTTTGATACCAAGGGCACCAAAAAACTGATGGCAACATACGCAAAACTGCAAAAAATATAAAAAGAGGACGCATTATGAGTGAAAAAAAGTTTTCATATAAGGTTATGAAAAAATGGGCTTTTGGCCTTTCCGCGGGGGCCTTATGCTTCTTTGTTCTTGCCTGCGTTGCCAGAGACGTGTTCTATGCCGTGCTTTTTGGTATATTGGCAGCACTCGGCTTGCTTGGGAGCTGTGTGATGCTCTATCTCGCACATAAGGGTACAGTGGGGGAATCCAATTATTTTCTCTTTGACCGCCGCAAAAAAATTTGTCTGACCGAGCGCGACCTGAGCTTTGCTTACATAGATGATAATCTCACGTATTATATCAGCGGCTTTGCAGAAAACGTGCTTGCCTTGTGGCAGGGTATACCGAAGGAGCTTGAGATGGATTTAACCGCCCGTCCTGCCTTTCGCACCCCTGTTGCCTTCAAGATGATGTACGATCTTTCCGAGCAAGCTGCCGAGGATATCGAACGCATTTTTACAGAAGCAGATAAGGCAACGGTGGCCTTTGTGTGCCGTGCTGTAAAGGCGGGCGGCGACAAGGAGATGGCAGATATTATTTTTGAGATGAAATGTGCGCCCGAGCGCTTCGGCACACGTGTTGTACCGTTTTTCAGCAAAAATCGCCGTCCCTTCGAGGCAAGGATCTTCCGTTACGTGCGTGAGCATCTGCGTGAATTCGATACATACCGATAAAAAACGGCTTCTGCATTGGGTGATCTCCTTAGCGGAGAATTTACAATTTACCAAAAGTGCGAGCATCGCATTTGACCAGTCAAACGCAAATATGGGCTAAGCCCAAACCCTTATTACAAACAGAAAGAGCAAACACGTAAGACAAAAATCTTGTG
>JAZOSC010000056.1:0-15017 GCA_045656925.1 Eubacteriales bacterium
ATGTACCACGCCATCTACGATAACGGTTGCCTTTGTGGGGGTATAGGCCTTTAAAAGGCCTTTAATGGCGATGGAGGAATAGCTGACAGGCTTTTCAGAGGTTTTGCGCAGCGCATCGCCAATTTCGCAGCACCAGCCGTCCAGACCGTATCCAATGCCGTTGATAAAGCGATAGCTTTTGCCGTTTACCGTTACGATTGGTAAATTTTTAATTTCATCGGTGATGCGCATGGGCGGGGTGCCTGCCTTGAGGCCAAAGTCGCGCAGGAAATCGTTGCCGCTGCCCGTGGCATAGTAGAAAATATCGTTTGTGATATTCAGGTCGTATGTATCGTTGATGAAGCGATTGAGGGTGCCGTCACCGCCGCATATTACAAGTCGGTCATCTTCGGCAAGGCCTGCTACGAAATCGGCATAGCTTTCAATTGCCGTCATATCCATAAAGGTAAGGGGCGTTTCATACATGGCTTGCAGTGCAGACGCCTTTTCCTTGCCCGTGTTATGCCCGGAATAGGGATTATAAAGCGCGTAAACTGTCATAAAAAGCTCCTTTTTCATATTATATCATTATTTTAACACATTTTTTTGCAATCTTCATTGGGCATTTTGGCAATTTTGTTTGATTTTTTTCAGCAGGCATGGTATAATGAAAAAAGAAAGGCGAGGCTTGTTTATGAAAAAGATTGATTTTCACGTACATATTACTGATTCTATCCCACTGGAAAAAACGGCAGAGCATTTCCGTGCGCTTTGTGAACGAAAGGGGTACGAGGGGGTGTGCATGCTGGCATACGTGCATGAATCAAGCGTACATCACCTGACCTGTAACGAGGATGCGCTTGCCTTAAAGGCTATGCTCCCGGGCTCCTATGCCTTTGCTGCACTGCATCATGACAGGGATTTCGTGGTGCAGGCAAGGGAATATATGGAAAGAGGCTTTGATGGCATCAAAATTCTTGAGGGAAAGCCCAGCGTTTACCGTTATCTTGGTTACGGGCTTGACCATCCGCGCTATGATGCGTTTTTTGCGTATGCGGAGAAGGAGCAGATTCCCATTATCCTGCATAACAATGACCCTGCGGGGAATTGGGATATTACCAAGGCCACGCCCCGTGCCATTGAAAAGGGCTGGTATTATGATGAAACGGTGCCCACGCACGAATGGTTTTTTGAAACACTGGAGGGGGTGCTGGCGCGTCATTCGCGGTTGCGTGTGGCACTTGCACATTTTGGCTTTTATGCCGATGATCTTGACCGTGCAGAGCGACTGATGGAAGCCTGCCCCAATTTGTATATGGATCTTACCCCTGCGCTGGATATTTTCCGGACGTTTTCAAAAAGCGCCCCCCGTACCGAGGCTTTTTTCAGAAAATATCATGCCCGTATCTTCTACGGTACCGATGCACAGAATGATTTGACGGGCTTTGCACGTGAGTACAACGATGTGAAAACGCATACCATTGATACCTTTCTTGGCGGCGGAGCGCCCTGTGTGATTCGCGACCATGTCATTGCTCCCATTTCTCTTACCGATGAGATGCTTGAAAACATTTATTATCATACTGCAATGCGCTTTATAAAAAATAAAACATAAGGAGATTTTTATGTGGTTTAAAAAAATAGCGGATGCCGTCAACAATGCCATTGCTCCTATCAACGATGCGTTCTACGGATACGTTCTCATCATCGTATTAATTGCGGGCGGCCTTTACTTCACCGTGCGTACCAAGGGCGCACAGGTGCGCTTGCTTGGCGCACAGATTGGCGCTGTAACGGAAAAGAAAAAGGATAGCAACGGTATTTCCTCTTTCCAGGCACTGATGGTATCCACCGCCTCCCGTGTGGGTACGGGTAACATCATCGGTGTATCCACCGCCCTTTGTCTGGGTGGCTTTGGCGCGATGTTCTGGATGTGGGTGATTGCTATCATTGGCGGTGCAACTGCGCTGATTGAGAGCACCCTCGCGCAGATTTTCAAGCGCCGCGGCGAGCACGGCTCCTACGGTGGCCCCGCCTACTATATCGAAAAAGGACTTGGCTGTAAGTGGCTTGCCATTGTTTTCTCCGTAGTGTTGATTATCACCTACGGTGTCGGCTTCAATATGTTGGCAGCCTTTAACCTGCAGGATACCTTTAAGGTTTACGCGTTCTATAATGTCCATTATACCGGTTGGATTATTGGCGGTATTCTCGCTGTGCTTGTTGGCGTATGTCTGCTTGGCGGCGGTAAGCGCATTGCCCGCACTACCGAGTTTCTCGTCCCCATTATGGGTGTAGCGTATATTCTTGTTGCACTTGTTATTGTTGTGATGAACCTCGGCACTCTTCCCTCCGTCATTGCCGAGATTTTCCGCAACGCATTTGATTTCAAGGCCATTTTCGGTGGCTTTGGCGGCTCCTGTGTGATGTACGGCATCAAGAGAGGGCTCTACAGTAACGAGGCGGGTGTTGGCTCCGCCCCCAATGCGGCGGCTACCGCAGAGGTTGCACACCCCGCGAAGCAGGGCCTGGTGCAGACGCTTTCGGTCTTTATTGATACCATTCTCATTTGCTCCGCAACCGGCTTTATGTGTATGTGCTCCGGCGTAGAAGCAACTGCGGATATTGCAGGCGCCTCTTATGTACAGGCGTCACTTTCCGCTACTCTTGGCGCTTTCGGCCCCATTTTCATTACCGTGGCAATGGTGCTTTTTGCCTTCACTACGCTGATTGGCAACCTGTACTATGTTGACCAGTGTGTATTCTACATTTGCGGCCGTGTTCCCGCCAAGTGGGTGCAGAACGCCTATCACATCGTGGCCGCGCTGGTTATACTGTTAGGTGCGGGTATTAACCAAAATACTGATGTTTTCTGGAATATAGGTGATCTGCTGATGGGTATTATGACTTTGATTAACGTACCTGTTATCATCATGCTCGGCAGATATGCTTATCTTGCGTTGAAGGATTACATCGCCCAGCGCAAGACGGGCAAGGATCCCGTTTTCTATGCCTCCGCCGTCGGGCTTGCAGGCAAGACCGATTATTGGCAGGATGAGGAATAAAGCAATCAAAAAGCCGCCCACAGGCGGCTTTTTGATTAGCGGAGCGTGGGTGGCAGTCAGTGCCGCCACCTATTTGTTTCCAACGCCTGCGGCGTTGGTGCAAGATGTATTGTAGGGACAGGCGTCCTCGACTGTCCGCGTAATATTCGGTTTCTTCATACAAAATGCATAGCATCTTGCCGCGCCCGCCCATACGGGCGCAGTTCTCACCCCCCCATCCCGTCCACCAACACAAAAAGCCCCCTCCGCAAGGGAGGGAGCTTTTGCATTGGCGGAGAGTGTGGGATTCGAACCCACGTGGGCTTGCGCCCAAACGGTTTTCAAGACCGCCTCGTTATGACCGCTTCGATAACTCTCCATTTGTAATGAAATTTTACATTGAAATGACAATTTAATACACCTACAGGGATTGTGTCACAACAGGGTAATCATATCACATTTCCGGGGGATTGTCAAGGTCGGGGCGTGTTCTTTTTTGCAATTTTGCAACAAAAAAGAAATTTTTTCGGTTTTGCTATTGCAATTTGGGCAAGGTTATGCTAAAATGGTAAGGCTTATGTATAGTTGCGCCTTTTTTGCGCTTGATTTTTACTGTTTTGGAGGTTTAAGATGGCTAAGCTTCATCCTGTTGAACTTGTTTTGGGTATTGTTATGATGGTTCTGGCGCTTTTTATTGTCGTGCTCGTGCTGATGCAGCAGGGTAAGGACAAGAAGCTTTCCGGTACGATTGCCGGCGGTGCCGATACCTATTACAGCAAGGGCAAGAAACACAGCCGAGATACGATCCTGTCGCGTCTGACCGTGGCTGCCGCTATCGTATTTTGCTTGCTTGTTGTTGCAATGTACGTTGTGTTCCCGATGTTTTATTAATCAATTGTAAAAAAGAGCCGATGCGGATTTCCGCATCGGCTCTTTTGCATTTTATTTGTTCTGAATGTATTCATCGATGGCTGTGGCGGCAGTTTTACCTGCACCCATAGCCAGAATAACCGTGGCGGCACCCGTAACGGCATCGCCACCTGCGTAGACGCCTTCAAGGCTGGTCTTGCCGGTTGCTTCATCTACGATGATGCCGCCCCAGCGGTTGATTGCAAGGCCCGCAGTGGTATCCTTGATAAGGGGATTGGGAGATGTACCGATGGACATCACAACGGTGTCAACATCAAGCACGTATTCACTGCCGGGAATCTCTACAGGACGGCGGCGGCCCTGCTCATCAGGCTCGCCAAGCTCCATACGGATGCAGCGCATACCCGTTACAAAGCCGTTTTTGGGATCGCGTTTGTCAGCCTCGTTCCGATAACCAAGAATCTCGGTGGGGTTGTTGAGAAGCAGAAATTCAATGCCTTCCTCAATTGCATGCTCTACCTCCTCACGGCGGGCGGGCAGCTCCTCCATTGAGCGGCGGTAGACGATATAAACCTTCTCGGCCCCCAGTCGGAGCGCGGTGCGTGCAGCGTCCATTGCAACGTTGCCGCCGCCAACAACCGCTACGCGACCGCCGCGCATAATTGGTGTGGTGCTATCCTGACGGTAGGCCTTCATCAGGTTTACACGGGTGAGGTATTCGTTTGCGGAATATACTCCCTTCAGGTTTTCACCGGGGATATTCATAAAGCGGGGCAGACCTGCGCCTGATCCGATAAAGACAGCCTCGTAGCCCTCCTCCATCAGCTCCTCGATTGAAACGGTGCGGCCGACAACCACATTGGTGGCGATCTCAACACCAAGCGCTTTCAGACCGTCAATTTCATCAGCAACGATGGCCTTGGGAAGACGGAACTCGGGAATACCGTAAACAAGCACGCCGCCTGCGATATGAAATGCCTCAAAAATAGTGACCTGGTAGCCCTTCTTGGCAAGATCGCCCGCACAGGTCAGGCCGGAGGGACCGGAGCCGATGACGGCAACGCGATGCCCGTTGGAGGCAGGCTTTTCGATGGGGGTAGCCTTTCTTTTGTTGTGGTAGTCTGCGACAAAGCGCTCCACGCGGCCGATGCCGACGGGCTCACCCTTGATGCCGCGCACGCACTTGCCCTCACACTGTGTTTCCTGAGGGCAAACACGGCCGCATACGGCGGGCAGGGAGCTTTGGAGTGCGATGGTGTCATAAGCACCCTCAAAATCGCCCTTGGCGGCTTGCGCCAGGAACAGGGGAATGTTGATGTTAACGGGACAGCCCGCTACGCACACAGGCTTTTTGCATTGCAGGCAGCGTGCAGCCTCATCCATAGCCAGCTCGGCCGTGTAGCCAAGTGCTACCTCATCGAAGTTTCTTGCACGGACCTTCGGATCCTGTGCGGGCATTTCGTTTTTCTTCATTGCCATGTTTGCCATATCAGTTTTCCTCCGCCTGACGGAACAGCCTGCAGGTTTCCTCGTATTCGTGGCGTTCAAAGCCACGGTACATCATGGAGCGCTCCATTGCCTCGTCAAAATCAATTTCATGTGCATCAAATTCAGGACCGTCTACGCAGGCAAATTTGATTTTGCCGCCAACGGTCAGGCGACAGCCGCCGCACATGCCCGTGCCATCAATCATCACAGGGTTCATGCTGGCAATTGTTTTGATGCCGTACTCCTTGGTCAGCAGGCTGACGAACTTCATCATAACAAGCGGGCCGATGGTAATGACCTCGTCATATTGCTCGCCCGACTCAATCAGAGCACGCAGCGCATCGGTTACAAGGCCCTTTTCACCGACGGAGCCGTCGTCGCTCATCAGGACGAATTTCTTGCAGTTGGCGCGGAATTCCTTTTCGAGAATAACAAGGTCCTTATTGCGGAAGCCAACGATGGCGTGTACCTCAGCGCCTGCCTTGTGGAGTGCCTTGGTAACAGGGTAGGCTATGGCAGAGCCAACGCCGCCGCCCACAACAGCAACCTTTTTGAGGCCTTCAATTTCGGTGGCACGGCCAAGGGGGCCGACAAAGTCACAAATGCACTCGCCGACCTTGATGTGGTTCAGCTTTTCAGTGGTGCCGCCTACGATCTGGAAGATAATGGTGACGGTGCCTGCAAGCGCGTTGCTGTCTGCAATAGTCAGGGGAATACGCTCACCCTGCTCGTCCACGCGCAGAATGATAAATTGTCCGGGCCTGGCCTTCTTTGCCACCAGCGGTGCCTTGATTTCAAGTAGGGTAACTGTGGGATTCAATTCTTCGCGTTTTACGATTTCGTACATGAAAATTCTCCTTTATTTTTGCTGGTTATCGCGTGCTTCCGTCGGCGCGCAAAACGCTCCCGCGCGGTGGCGCGGGAGCATAAAATTGTCAACTTTAAATCAGCAAACGCCGTATGCGAGCATTGCGCGGGCGACCTTCAGGAAGCCTGCGATATTTGCACCTGCAACCAGGTCGTCGCCAAGGCCGTACTCGTGTGCGGCATCGATGGAGTTCTTGAAGATGTTGTGCATGATCATATGCAGCTTCTCGTCAACCTCCTCCGCAGTCCAGCTGTAACGCATGGAATTCTGGGACATTTCAAGGCCTGAAACAGAAACGCCGCCTGCGTTAACTGCCTTGGAGGGCGCTACGACAACACCGTTTGCCTTGAGGTACGCGATTGCCTCGTTGGTGGTGGGCATATTTGCAACCTCAACGTAGTATTTCAGGCCGTTTGCCACCATCTGCTCTGCCTCGGGCATACCAACCTCATTCTGAGTAGCACAGGGCATCATAATATCTGCCTTGACACCCCAGGGCTTCTGCTTTGCGAAGAAGGCAACGCCGAACTTATCCGCATAATCCTGTACGCGATTGCGGCAGGAGGCGCGCATCTCAAGCATATAGTCGATCTTTTCGGGGGTGCTCACACCGTCGGGATCGTAAATGTAACCGTCAGGGCCCGAGATGGTCAGCACCTTGCCGCCCAGCTCGTTGATTTTTTTGACGGCACCCCATGCAACGTTACCGAAGCCGGAAACCGCAAAGGTTTTGCCCTTGATATCGTCGCCGAAATAGTTCAGCATATCAACAGTGTAGTAAACCGCGCCGAAGCCGGTTGCCTCGGGACGGAGAATAGAGCCGCCGTAGGGCATACCCTTACCCGTAAGGACGCCTGTAAATTCGTCACGCAGACGCTTGTATTGGCCAAACATATAGCCAATTTCGCGTGCGCCGACGCCGATGTCACCTGCGGGTACGTCGGTGTTTGCGCCGATGTGCTTTTGCAGCTCGGTCATAAAGCTCTGGCAGAAGCGCATAACCTCTGCATCGGACTTGCCCTGGGGATCAAAGTCAGAGCCGCCCTTGCCGCCGCCCATAGGCAGGGAGGTAAGGGAGTTTTTGAAGGTCTGCTCGAAGCCGAGAAACTTCATAATGCTCTCATTTACGGTAGGATGGAAGCGCAGACCGCCCTTGTAGGGGCCGATGGCGCTGTTGAACTGTACGCGATAGCCGCGGTTGACGCGGGTGTTGCCCTGGTCGTCTACCCACGGGACGCGGAATTTGATGACGCGCTCCGGCTCCACAATCAGGTCAATGATGCCTTTTTCAATAAACTCGGGACTTTTTGCCAGTACAGGCTCAAGGGACTCAAGCACCTCGCTGACGGTCTGGTGAAATTCCACCTCGCCGGGGTTGCGTTTCTTTACCTGCTCGACAACGCCCTCAATGTATGCCTTAACTTCGGCACGGGTGATGTTTGCCATTGATTTTTCCTCCAAAATGAGAAATACAGATGATTTCTTGCAAAAAGCAAGATTACTATGCTATTTTATCACAGATAAAATACATTTGTCAAGTGGTATTTGTACGCTGTGGAGCGAAAAGCCGCAAAGCGCAATAAAATGATATGGGCTGCTTTGAACGCACATATTTTGTGTTGGCACCGCATACGATAAAGAAGAATCAAAGAAAGCCGCATGGCGCGGCGGGGGAGAGTGTTATGACGATCAAGAGGTTGTTTGAAAGACTGAAAAAACCGACCAAAAGAATACTGATACCGAGTATATGCGTGTTGGTTGCGGTATGTGCGGCTCTGGCAGGCGTCATTCTGACAAAACAGCGTGCGGCAGACAGTATCGTCGTCAGTGCGGGCCTGCAGCAGCTTGCAGATGGACGGTATCTTGCCTGCAGCGCAGTGGCAGGACAGCAAATTGCATTTGGGCCCGAATGGTTTGACGGGGCTGTTGGTGCCGGTGCAGTAAAGGCGATTACCGTTACCGCATTGCCGCCGGCCACCGACGGTGTGCTTCGATTGGGGTACGGCGCGGTGACGGTGGGTCAAAGCATTCCGCGTGAAACACTGTCTTATTTAAGCTTTACCCCTGCAGACGGGGTGAAAAACAGCAGCTTTTCCTTTGTGCCAAGCACCGTGGAGGGTGAGGCACCGTATGCGTTTACCTGTGTGCTGCGTGTGACGGAAAGCGTGAATTGCTGTCCTGTCGGCAATAAGAGCGTGATAGCGGTTTCCACGCACGAAACGCTTGCGCTGACGGGCACGCTGCTTGCCGAGGACCCGGAAGGGAACGCGTTGTACTATGAGGTGTGTACTTACCCGGAAAACGGCACCGTTTTGTTGGATTCTCTTACGGGAGGATTCGTTTATATGCCTGCAGAGGGGTATCACGGAGAGGATTCCTTTACCTGGCGGGTGCAGGACGAAAACGGTGCATATTCCGCGCCTGCTACGGTGCAGATAACCGTGCGTGAGCTTGTCGAGGCTTATACCTTTGCGGATATGGTGGGTGATGCCAATCATACTCATGCATTGCGTGTGAGCGAAAAAGGCTTGCTCGGGGGTGAAAAAATAGGCGGCAAGCATTATTTTCACCCCGGTCGCGCGCTCACCCGTGCGGCATTTGTTGCCGTTCTGTTAAAGGCTGCCGAAATTGAGGCTCCCGATTGCGCGCGTACTGATTTTGCGGATGATGCGGATATCCCCGCACCGATGCGCGGTGCCATACAGTACGCGTTGGAGCAGGGCTTTATTGAAAAAAGCGAAAGCTTTCGTCCCAACGATGCGATTACACGTGCCGAGGCAGCTGCAATTGCCGCGAAGGTTTTGTGCCTGAGTGCACCCGGATATCACGAAGCGGTAGAGGATTTTTCTGCCATTCCCGTCGGTGTTGCCGATGCGCTCTACGCCATCTATGAGGGTGGCTATATCAGCACGATGGAGGGCGGTGTGCTGGCACCTGAGGGTGTGCTTACCCGTGGCGATGCAGCTAAATTTTTGGCCAGGGTCTTGGATGAAAAGGAAAAATAATGCCTAATACGGGCAGAAAACAGAAAAGTTGTCATTTTACTATTGCAATTTGTACGGGCTTGATTTATAATGATTATTGCATAATATAATGACAAGGCTTGGTAAAATCAATGGCAATGACAAAAAAGGAGCTTTCTGTGTTTTCCCTGATGGCGGTGCTGTCGGGGTTTATGATTGGTATTGGCGGAACGGCATCGTTGCTTGCAAATCATCTGTTTGGCGCGGCCGGCAGACTGATTGGTGCGGTGTTGTTTTCCCTGGGCATTTATGCCATTGTTACATATGGCATGAAGCTGTTTACAGGCATGGTGGCGGATATCCCCAAAATCGGGCTGAAGGGCTTCTGGCAGCTGCCGCTTTGCTTTGTATGCAATATTTTAGGCGTGGCCATTGTGGCGCTTCTTGTCTGGCAATCTCCGTTGGCGGACGCCGTGATTTCTACGGGCAGGGCAATTGTGCAGGGTAAGCTGGCAATGGAGCATTGGGCAATCAGGTCCTTTTGCTCGGCGATACTTTGCGGTTGGTTGATTACACTCTCGGTATGGGCTCCGAAATATGCACCCAAAAAGAATTTGAGCGCATCAATTGAGGTCCTGTTTCCTGTGGTGGTTTTTGCCTTTTGCGGCTTTGACCACTCGGTTGCCAATATGCTGTATTTTTATTTCTTTGGTGAAATCTCATGGCGCGTGCTCGGTTATATTCTCGCCAGTATTGCGGGTAATATCGTGGGGGGTGTGCTGCTTCCGCTTGTCATTCTCTTGAAGGAGCAAGCAAAGGCAGAGTGTGCGGCACCGGATGCTGCGGAAAAGTAAGAAAAGCCCCGTTACGGGGCTTTTTCTTGTCATCTAAAAAAGGCTTGCAATTTTTTAAAAATAAATTTATAATAAAGATAGCGGTGTCAACGGCACCTATTACAGAAAAGGAAAAGGTATGCTTTTGAAATTAAAGGAGCGTGGGCTTGGCACGGCCAAGCTTGCAGTAACGACAATCTTATTTGTGACGGCATTGCTTTCACTGATTCCCGTGATAACAGAGCAGGAGAATGCCTACAGCTACATATACTGCTTTATTACGGCGCTTTTCACGCTGCTTCCCCCTGTGCTGACCTTGCTGTTGAAATGGGATATGCATTTCGGCTTTTACGCGGTTTTTTCGCTGTATACGGCAGGGCCGTTGCTCGGTGCGGTGTACAAGCTTTATTATATTACCGCGTGGTGGGATGTGCTGTTACATGCGCTGGCAGGCTTTTTGTTTGCCGTAGTGGGCGCGCATCTTGTCAGGGTGCTTAACAAGGATAGAGGTACATCGTACGTGCTTTGCGTTGTGTTTGGGCTGCTTACCTCACTTTGCGTAGCGGCTTTATGGGAGTTTTTTGAGTACGGTGCTGACCTTGTGCTGGGCTGCGATATGCAGACCGATACCGTGATACACGGTCTTGTGACCAAGCTGGGCGGAGCAAACGGTAATGTGGTTAGCTATGAGGGGATTACTGACGTGACGGTAAACGGTGCCTCGCTTGGGCAGGGCGGCTATATTGATATTGGCCTGATTGACACCATGAGCGATATGCTGTACGAGGCGCTTGGCGCGATTTTATTTGCCGTGTATGCAATTTTTGACTGTGGCAGACACCCCTTGATCAGAAAATTGAAATAAGAAAAAGCACCCCGTGTGGGTGCTTTTTGTTTTAATCCTTACGGATAACCTTTCTTTGCCAGGTTTTTTTGCCGCAGGCGGGACAGTTCATTTTCCGCGTTCTGCCGATGTGGGGGGATAAGAGCACATTTTTAAAGGTGGGCACGTATTTGTGATGGCAGGCACTACATTCGTAATAGCCCGCGCTCTGCTCGATTTTTACGGCGAAGGCAAAGCCCGTGAAGCCAAGCAAGAAGCCGGTTGCAATTAATAAAACGCGTACCCATGCTTGCATCGGTATCAGTGCGGAGGCGTAGGTAAAGCCCAGCAAAATGACGGTGGAAAAAATGCCGATGATTATCTCAAGAGAGAGAAGCTGTCTGTCGGTCTGCTCCTTTTGCTTTGTCATTTCAATCAAAAGAGCTGCTGATTTTTTCTTGTAATCCTGCGCCGTAACCATCTCCCCGTGTAATAAATCATTTACATCAATTTCAAGCGCGTGGCAAAGCGCAAGCATAATTGAGGAATCTGGCAGGCCCCGGCCCGTTTCCCATTTGGATACGGCCCTGTCGGTAATATGCAGCTTTTCGGCAAGCTCGGCTTGTGTGAGATTTTTTGCCCGTCTGCGTGCGGCAATAAATTTGCCGATTTTTATCTGATCCATTCAATCGCCCCTTTCTGCTTTTATTATAGGTTGTTTTATTATAGGTTGTTTCGAAGGAAAAGTCAACATACGGATGGTAGAGTAAAAAAAGCCGCAGAGGATTGCTCCTCAGCGGCTTTTGTTTTTTGGCAGGAAGACAATATCCTTCTGCCTTGTGTGATCGGTGAATGTCCATCAAGCCCGTTTCAGTGGTGCCCCGGAGCTTTCTTTGCAGGACAGAGCTTATTTTCTTTTCTTCAGCTGAAGGTCGTAGTGAACGTCGTAGCTCTTTTCTTCCTCGGTGAACTTACGCAGGGTGTCGATAACCTGACCGTCGTTCCACTTGCGGTCCTCTACGTCATCGGTGGTACCCATGACCGTAACGTTCAGCTGGCGACGGCGTGCTCTGACGTGGTCCCAGTCAACAAAATAAATGTGTGCAAACTCACCGCCGTCAAGCACACCGTCCTTAATGGTCATGGTTTCGCTGCGGCCGAAGAATACCGAGCGCAGATGTCCGTCGGTGTTCATGCTGGTGAAATCGCCGGGCTCATTTACGTAGCGGCCGAACTGCGAGTGAATCGGGCCCGGATGACGGTAATCGCCCTCATCCACGTAATCGGGAATCATCTTACGCATGATGTCAAGCAGGTCGTGCTGGAGATATTCCAGGTCGAACGAGTCGATATCGTGCGAGCACTCCTGAATCATCACGCTGCAGGTGGTGTGGTGAGATGCAAGGGTTACCGTACCGTTTTTGATACCGGAAGCCTGTACAATTTCAATGACCTCCTTGGAAACATCATGGAAGGTGGGAATCCAACCGCGGGACTGAAGCTCAAGCTCCTTTTGAAAAACCTTAAATTCCATTTTTAAATCCTCCGAAAATTTATTATTTTAATTTTGTTTATGCGTTTCTTTCATCCCAAGCGCGTCTGACGGCTGCAATCATCTCGTCAACCATAGCCGCTCTGTCCTTTGCCTTGGCAATACCGGAGGACGAGCCTGTGGCATCAGCGCCCGAAATAATGGTGTTGTAAACATCCTCGCCCGAGGAAATGCCTGCTGCCGTCAGAACAAGAATATCGGGGTTGACATCCTTGACCGAACGGGTTGCTGCGGCCACGTATTCGGGACCTACGCTGACGCCGGTTCCAATCAGCTCAGACGGCTCCGCTACGATGATATCGGGGTTCATTCCCGCAATCCTTGCCGCATCAGCCATTGAATCTGCACAAACGATGGTGGTTAATCCGACCTCGTCAGCACGTTTGATGGTTGCCTCCAGCACCTCGGGGGTGAGGGGCTTCTCACAGTGGTTGAGCATTACGCCGACAGCGCCTGCCGCAACCAGAGATTCGGGTAAAATATCCGCAAGCCCGCGTCCGGGACAAATGGGGTCCATATGCGGTGCAAATACATGAATGTGCTTTGTTGCTGCCGCAACCCGTCTGATGTCGACAATCGGCGTTGTGAATATGATGTCTACGCCGTATTTTTCAGAGGCCGCATCAGCTGCCAGAGCGAGGTCGAGAATGTCATCGCCAAAGAGGTAGGATTTGGGGCCTATCTCAAAAAACGGCATATTAATTTTTCTTTTCGTTGCCATTTTTTCTCCCTTTCTTTTACCGGAATTTGATATTCGGACACGGCCGGCGGCCTGCCGTGGGCGCGCGCGAATATTCTGGATAAATTATAACATATGCGAAAGTGAAATTTCAATCAAATTTTCATAGTTTTGTTAACTTTGTAAAAAAAGCACAAAAACATCGGTGAAATATTGCCACATTTGCGACTTGAAACAAAAAAGGAAAAATGTTATTATCTTTATAGATAAATTTTATACAAGAGGTACAATCATGTTAAAGGAAAGCGCATTGCTTGCCGCCAAAACGGCATATGATATTGAGGCCGCGTGCATCAGTGAAATGAAGGATTACTTTGACGAGGCTGCTTTTTCCAAAGCGGTTTCGCTGCTGTGTGAGGCGCCGCGTATCGGTGCTGCAGGCTGCGGTCATTCGGGCATTGTATGTATGCATTTTGCACATCTGATGTGCTGTATTGAGCGCCCTGCCAAATTCATTTCTCCGGCTGAGGCCGTGCACGGCGGCACAGGCTATTTACAGGCGGGTGACGTGATGGTCTTGGCATCGAGGGGTGGCAGCACCAAGGAGCTTTTCCCGATTGCCGATATTTGTAAGGCAAAGGGCGTACACATTATTACGATTACCGAAAATCTGGAATCTCCGCTTGCAAAGCTTGCAGATGTGGTGCTGAAGCAGCACGTGAACCGTGAAACCGATAAGCACAATATGCAGGGCACCACCAGCACGACGGCACTTTGCATGATATTCCACGCCCTGCAGGCTGCCATCATTGAGCAAACAGATTACCAAAGTGAGCAGTTTGCACTCATTCATCCGGGTGGGGCTGTTGGCGAGCGCTTGAATCACAGAAGTCTTTGATAAAAGGGGCTGCCGACGGTTGACAGCACGCTGAACAGCCAGTTGCAGAAATAGCATTTTAGCACTGATGCGTCAACAAAAAAGGCTTATGTTATCGGGGCCTGAATATTTTAGAGTCAGATATTAAAATTTGTATATTCAAAGGAGAACACAGAATGAAGCTGTTGATTGATGATGCCAATATTGAAAAAATAAAGGCGATTTACAAGTATTATCCCGTAGACGGTGTTACCACCAACCCCTCGATTCTTGCAAAATGCGGCGGCAATCCTTACGACGTGCTTGCCGAAATCAGAGCATTTATCGGTGAGGATGCTGAGCTGCACGTGCAGGTTATTTCCGATACTGCCGAGGGTATGATTGCAGAGGCAGGCAGAATTGCAGCCGCCTTTGGCAAAAACACCTACGTCAAGATTCCGTCTACGCCCGAAGGCTTTGCAGCAATGCAGGCACTTTCCGCACAGGGCTATCTGATTACCGCAACGGCCATTTATACACCCATGCAGGCATATCTTGCTGCCAAGTCGGGTGCACATTATGCTGCGCCTTATATCAACCGTATTGATAACCTTGGTGCAGATGGTATTGAAACAGCCAAGCGGATTCAGGATATTTTTGATAACAACGGCTTTGCTACCAAGATTCTGGCTGCAAGCTTTAAGAATTCTCAGCAGGTGCAGGCACTTTGTGAATACGGCGTTGGTGCTGCAACCATTGCGCCCGACGTGATTGAAGGGCTTGTGAAGAATGCAAGCGTCAGCGGTGCTGTCGCTGCCTTTACCGCTGATTTTGAGAAGCTCTGCGGTCAGGGCAAGACGATGCTTGATTGCTAAAGATGATACAAAAAAGCACCCCGTATGGGGTGCTTTTTTGTCGGGACGGCAGGCGACACGCGATGTGTGCCGATTCGGTTACAAGGCGTGTGCTTTGTAGATTTTCTCACTACCGTCGAGAGCAAAAAAAGACCGACCATATAGGCTCGGTCTTTTCTTTTGGCTGGGATGGCAGGATTCGAACCTA
>JAZOSC010000057.1:0-3486 GCA_045656925.1 Eubacteriales bacterium
TTGGACTCACCAATGAAATCGGCAACAAATGCGTTGATCGGCTCGTTATAAATATCGGTGGGTGTACCGATTTGCTGAATCTTACCGTCTGCCATGACCACAACGGTATCGGACATCGAAAGGGCCTCCTCCTGGTCATGCGTCACGTAGACAAAGGTAATGCCCGTCGCCTTCTGAATACGCTTCAGCTCGTTTTGCATATCCTTGCGGAGCTTCAGGTCAAGTGCGCCAAGCGGCTCGTCAAGCAAAAGCACGCGAGGACGGTTGACAAGCGCACGTGCAATGGCAACACGCTGCTGCTGACCGCCCGACAGCGTGGTCGGCTTGCGGGCCTCAAAGCCCTTTAAGCCCGTCATCAACAGCATCTCGCGCACGCGATCGCGTATCTCCTCCTCAGGCATCTTCTGCAGACGCAGACCGAAGGCCACGTTATCATATACGTTCAGATGAGGAAAAAGCGCGTATTTCTGAAAGACCGTATTAACATGACGCTTGTGTGGCGGAATATCGTTGATACGCACGCCGTCAAAGAAAACGTCACCCGTATCGGGGATTTCAAAGCCGCCTATCATACGCAGTGTGGTTGTTTTGCCACAGCCGGAGGGGCCAAGCAGGGTGACAAATTCCTTGTCGTGAATATCAAGGTCAATGTCGCACAGAATCTGCTCGCCATCAAAGGATTTACTGATGCTTCTCAGCTCGATAAGTTTGTTGTTCATTCCGCATAAATACTCCTTTGAGTAAAAACTTTCGGAATGGCTCGCTAAAACATAGTTTTAGTCAGACGAAACCATATCACAGCGGTATTGTAACATATCACATGGTAAAATGCAATAGTTTTTTCGAAAAAAACCGAAATAAGGCAATTCTCCTCGCATCTGGACGAATCAGCCCTTGCTGGCCCGATTTAAAGGCGGAAAAACTCCTTTTTTCTTTAAAATCCTCCGTTATCCTCTCAAATTCTCGTTTTTTGTCGTCTGTAAAGCAGAAAAAGCAGGGTGACTGAAGCACCCTGCCTGCATATATCATCCGCGAGGCTTTCCGCCACGGCAAAAGCAAGCCGCGAGAAGGCCGAACACAAGCGCTGCAGCAGTACCCCCTGCAGCGGCAGAAAGTCCCCCCGTCAACGCCCCCACAAGTCCTTTGGTATCCACGGCCTCACGCACACCCTTATAAATGAGATAACCGAACCCCGTTAACGGGGTTGTTGCTCCCGCACCCACAAATTCTGCAAGCGGCTTATAAACACCCAGTGCGCCGAGCAGCACGCCCGCAACAACAAAGCCGACAAGAATACGCGCAGGTGTCAGGGCTGTTTTATCAATCAGCACCTGTGCAATGACGCAAAAAGCGCCGCCAATGAGAAAGGCCCATAACAGTCTTAACACAATTTCCATTCTCTCTCCTCCTTTGCCGTCACGCACAAAAGATGCGCGATGGCGGGTATCGTTTCACCCTGCTGTATCATTTGTGGGCTCATCATAGCACCCGTTCCCAGAAGGAGCACCCGACGAAGCTCTCCCGTGGCAAGCTTGGGCAACAGATAGGATGCAAATACCGCTGCGGAGCAACCGCAGCCGGAGCCGCCTGCATGCGTATCCTGCGTGCCGCGACTGTAAATCATCATGCCGCAATCGTTGTATACGTGGCTGATATCCACCCCTGCCGTCCGCATCAGGTCAAGCAGGATTGCGCCGCCCTCATAGCCAAGATCTCCCGTAACAATAAGGTCAAAATCAAGGGGCGTTCTACCGCTTTCCTTGAAGAAACGCAATAGCGTATCAGCCGCGGCAGGTGCCATAGCCGCACCCATGTTCGCCACATCGCGCACACCGCGCTCCATCACAATACCCGGCATGACCGCACGAATATCCGCCTGTGCCTCCGCACACCCTCCCACAAGAAAGGCCCCTGCTCCCGTCACCGTCCACTGGGCAGTCGGCGCACGCTGCGCCCCGTATTCAAGCGGCGATCTGTACTGCCGTTCAGCCGTACAGTTATGCGAAGATGCGACCGCAGCCACGCGCCTGTAATATCCGCCGGACACCAGAAGTGCCGCCAATATCAATCCCTCCGCCGCCGTGGAGCAGGCGCCGTAAAGCCCAAAATACGGCACGTCAAAATCCTTCAGGCCATATGCGGCGCCAATACATTGATTGAGAAGATCGCCTGCAAAAATAGCATCCAAGGCATGCTCCTCAAAGCCTCCCCTTGCAAGCGCTTCGGCAAGAGCCAACCGTTGCATCTCTGCCTCTGCACGCTCCCAGGTATTTTGCCCAAAGCGATCATCCTCCGCAAAAATATCAAAACAGCCTCCAATAGGGCCGTTTTTCTCCATTTTCCCTACCACCGAGGCGGCAACGGTAATACCGCAATCGGTTAAGCGCAAGCCTTTTTTCATATTGCACCCCCATTTTATTTTTATTTTCCCTCAACTGCCATTTTTTATACAAAAAGAAAAGCGCGCTGTGCAAATTGCACAGCGCGCCGATGCTTATCGCATCTTACTCGCCATCATAGTCAAGCACTTCCTCAAGCACAGCCTTCAGATTGGCAATAATACCGCAAACGGTATCACTTTTCTCCTCTGCGACAAGACGCGCGTCAATGGCGGCATCTAATTCCGCACGCAATACAGCAAGCTCCGCACGCACAGCATCGCGCTCAACGATCAATGCGGCAATCTCAGCATCACGTGCAGAAAGCTGCTCGTCAAGCAGCTCCGCATCTGCGCCCTCCGCCTCACCGACAGTGACGTAGCTTGCATCATAGGCGGGGTTTTCAAACCATACCTCGCCATCCTCCTTGATGTAGTCGTCCTTTTCCTCATTCCAGCCATAAGACTTGGTTTCGGTGTACCCACGATAGCGGGCTACGGCAGGGTTTGCTCTGACCTTTTCATAAAGCGCCCGTACATCCGCACGGGTGCTGACCTTTTCCTGATAATTCAAAACAGCTGTTCTACTCCTTTCAAGATTTTTAACACGGCTATCAGCACCTCTGCACCCTCCTCACTTTCCGCAAGTCGGGACAATGTGCGATGCGCTTGCCTTCACTCGAGCTTATCGGTAGGTCTTGCATTCACGCCCTTCGAATACGCAATATCGGCCTCGATCCGCGCAACCATTTCATCCTCTCGGAAGGTGCATCCAAGCTCGACTGCCAGCGTGCGAAGACGGGAAAGCACATAATTCAGCTTTTCCGCCGAGGTATATCCCTCAAAGTGCTCCGCCTCAAGCTCGTACTCTCTGGCCGCCTCAAGCATCACCTGCATATTTTCAAGTGCGCGAACCTTGCCGACACGGCAAAACTTGTAAATGTTATAGACAAGTGCCGCCGCGTTTACCAGAATACCGAAAATAATACCGAAAAGCTCCCAGTTTTCTACGATAAAATCAAATACCTACACAGGTTTTCCTCCTTATTCAGCTCAAGGAGCGCTTTCTGCGACAGCCGCTGGCACGCTGTACTGCGCGTGCATATTCG
>JAZOSC010000058.1:0-10781 GCA_045656925.1 Eubacteriales bacterium
GATTCCATTGAGGTGCAGGACGTTTATCTGTACGATGAGCTTGGCAGAATTGAAGCGGCTTGGTTCTTCAAGCTTGATGATCTCGGCCCGTTTATCGTAGATATCGATGCAGAGGGCAATAATTACTTTGATCGGCTTGATGAAAGCATTGCCAAAAGAAAGACCGCTGCACTGGAAAAGCTTGGTGTCAGCGAGGATTATCAATTTACAAAGCTGTATTAAGCAGCACAGAAAGGGACGGGGGCATGCCTCCGTCCTCTTTTCATTCAAATAAACAATAGAAAAAGAGGGCCGCGCGGTTGCGCGGCCCTCTCCGACTTGGCATTGCCGATGACATCGGCAGCGCCCTTCTAACTGTTTAATGGAGATACTCCATCAAAATACCCGTGCGCATCATCGTATTTGTGCCGGGGTTCGGAATCGCAACATGTACAATAATGTGAGAGCCGGAGAAGAACTTGTCGCAGTTCTCACCCGATTTCTCAATAAGGGTATTGGCATCAATGGCGTAAAGCTCTGCACTGCCCTTACTGACGGCATAGCCGCCGTTAGAGGACTCAAGCAGGGGTGCGCCCTGCGTGCCTGCGCCCTGTGTGAAGTGCAGGTTAACCATATCGTTGTTGCCGTTGTAAACACACTTGCCGTCCACGGTAAAGGTATCGTTGGGGGACATAGAGAGGAAAATGAGGTTGGCCTTGGGATGCTCCAGCGTGCCCTCGGCCGTTTCGGTGGAGGTGAAGGCAGAGGGCTTACCAAGTGCCGTACCGTAGCCCGATACAGGGTAATTGAGCGCCATCAGGTCGCTTGCGGGACCTGTCATATGATAAGCCTCGAACCAGGCCTCTGTGCCGTTGGCATAAGCCCACAGCGTGGAGGCGGCGTCAACGGTGACGTGGAGTGCGCTGTTTTTGTTGTAGTTTTCAATGACGCCAGCATCGGTTTCAATCTGCGCCATAATGACGGGGCCGCCGCACTTGGTCATCGTGGAATTGGTAATGTTGATTCTGATGGGCTGATGTCCTGCCAGCGGAAGCACATCATAGTGGTCGCCGGGGAGATCCTCCTGAATGGCGTTATTCACCCAGCAGTAAATGTGTCCCTGCCATGCGTTGTTAAAGAAGCACTTGTCGATGCTAACGGCCTGGTTATCGTTTTGTACAACGACCGAAAGATTAAAGGCCTCAACAGCAATGTTTCGGAGCGTAGTGGTGCTGTATTGGAAGTTAAGGGCGGCCAATGCCAGCATATGCTCACGGTTCTGGTCTACATCGTCGGTGCTGGCATCATTACCAAAGAAGGAAACATTTTCGATCAGAGCAGTATATTGAGAGTAGTCGTAGCTATTAAACTCGGCCTCGGTATTAAAGAGCTCCTCATCTACTACAAAGGCAAAAAGCTTGTCATTGGAAACGTCATCTCCGTAATCGGCAACAGTTTCATCGCAGGCATCAGGCATCTGCGTGCATTTGACCTGGAAATAGTTGCCGTAGAAGCCGAAGGTGGGGCTGATCGCCGTCATTTGGTGGTAGTAAACGTTGAAGTTGCCGTTGTGGAATGCCTTGCCGCCGGGCATGGTGGCATGGTTTGCGGGATAGGTGTAGAGGTAATCGGCAGGAATATCATGAATAGTGGGAGTCAGGTTTCTGTGAAGCACGATGCCCTTGAGATAATGACCGCCGTAGGTCTCATAATAATTCGGGCCGTACTGGTTGTTGATAAAATCCTTTGCCATCTGCACCTGGTCGACGCTGTGACCAAGGAAGGTATCAATACAGTTGGTCATCAGATTCAGCTCCTTGGCATCGGTCACGTTATAGCCCGAAACGATCTCAACGATGATGCTTCTGGTAAAGGCAGCCTCATCCTCGGTCTCCACGCCGTAAAGCGGGCGGGTGGAGATCTTAAAGATCTTGCCGACAGCGGCCGCGGTAAACTGGAAGGTGTTGTTTTCCTCATCAACAGTGACGTATTCCGTACCTGCAAGTGAAAGCTCAGTCCCGTTTACAAGGTGTACGGTAGAAACACCGGTGTATGCGCCCGTATAGTCCACCTCTTCCATATTTGCGTCCAGAATATCAAGCTGCAGGCGGAACGCAAAGGGATTGGCATCTCCCACCTTATAGGTGCTATCCTTGATCTGGAACTTGCTCCATGCGCGCTGGTCCTGTGCAAGCTTGTACCAGGCAGGCAGCTCAGTGCCAAGAATAGTGCCGCCGATCTCGTCGACATCACTGAAATCAAGGCTCTTGCCAAGCACCTCAACCTCAATCGTCAGGGTGTAATCCTGGTAGGTGACAGTCAGCTGCTTTTTGCCAACTGTGGCAGTATCAAGGGTACTGAAGGTCAGCTTATCGCCGGTCAGCTCCTCACTGGTGCCGTCGTTGTAGGTAACGGTTGCGGTAACCTTGGAAAAATCAGGGGTTTCGTTCAGCTCGTACTTGTACTTTAAGCCACCCGTCAGCGTCAGCCTTTCAATCTTCTTGTCACCGCCGCAGGAGGCAAGGGCAAGACATACAAGCAAAAGAGCTAAGGTCAGAATCAGTAATCTTTTTTTCATGATAAATATCCTTTCTTAAATTACTGCAAATTTAAACTGCATAAATCTTCAACGTGGTGCTGACACCACTGCCGTCTGCTGTTATGATTGTTACGGTTATCGTCCCCTTTCTTGTAAATTTCACCAATCCATCCTCGCTAACGGTGATGGAAAGCTGTTCAGCCTTTTCTTGATCGTATCCAAAGTGTACGTCACGGTTTGTTGCGTTATCGGGATGCACGCGATAGTTGATCTGGTAAGAATATTCGCCGTTTGCATCCTTGGAAATGACAACGTATTTCTCGCCTGCTTTATTTACCTTGATATTATCATCAAGAAGCTCGATCCCGTCGGTATAAACAGTTTCAAAAAATGTCTGATATTGCAGGCCAAAGAAGCTGACCAATGCAATAGAGGCTATATAAATAATCGCAATAAGAATGACAACTGATTTTTTCATATTACTTCTCCTTATAGTACAGCTTGATTTTTGAGAAGAACATGTTTAAGCGATAGAAAAGCACGGCAAGCGATACTGCCAGGAATTTGATAAATACGCTGATAGCGCCCACGCTTTCGAGCAGCAGCAGGAACAAAATACCTGCAATTGCAAAGGAGCAAAGAAAGGCGGTAAGCGTTGCACGCGTTTCGTTCACGTTTGTTTCAGAGGCGCCTACTGTCGCATAAAGCTCAATTTGCGGATTCATCAGATCCTGCTCCGCGCAAAAAAGCAGATGGGAGAGATAGACCGCAAGGAGTGCCACCGTCAGCAGCACAGTCTGCCAGAGGCCGAGAGAGGCGGTCAGCAGCAGCACCACAAAGGTTGCAATAAATGCGAAAAGCAGGAAAAATACGTTGGGGAAAAGCTTGGCTAAAAGCAATGGCCAGTAACGGGCCGGCTGCGTTTTGATCAGGTATGCACTGCGGCCGTCACGGGAGTAAACACTGGCAATATAGCAGTTGGAGTTCAGTGTAACAAGCAGAATGATAAGGGCATTGAAGGCCACCACCATGTAGTTGCCCATCGCACGGGTATTCATGGCAAGGAATATCTTGTTTAACAGGAATACCAGCATGGGGACCGCAATCAGAATCGCCACGTTTGCAAAAAGGCGGGATGCACCCTTGACTGCACCGAGAATCTCAATCCAGATGGCAGAAATGGGGCGCGGCAAAACGCGATTCTTTTTGGGGCGTGTTTTCTTCTTGACATGCTCAAAGGGCTTGCTTGCCATCTTGTAGAAGGTGGGGCGCACCAGTAAAAGACCAAGGCCGAAGAAAACAGCAGTCACGCCAAAGAGAATAAAAAAGCGGAATGCCGTGGGGCCTGCCGGGAGCAGTGGCGTCAAATTATGCAGCTCACCGATAATCATCTGCGTGATGCCAAAGGGCAGCAGCATTTTGGTGGTATAGGCATTCAGGAAATCCTGAATTTCCCAATAGGTGGTACCCCAGGATGCAACCAGATTGATGTTTTCGGGAATCAGGGAAATCGCAAAGAAAAGCATCCAGGTGGCAACGGCTACAGCCGTAACAAGACAGGTGATCTGCAGCCACTTGCGCTGGCGGAAGATGCTGCTGATCCACATGGCGGGAAGCGAGAGCAGCGAGCCGATGCCAACGGTAAAGAGTGATATCATCAGAATACAGACAAGCAGCCAGGGATAAAACCGAAAGGGAAAGCTGTGCGTAATAAAGTACGCCAGGAACATGGGGACAACAAAGGAAAAATTACGCTTGACCTCAAAAATGAAGAAAATGATAAGCTTGGAAAGGTAGACCTGCAAGGGAATACAGGGCAGTGTCAATAAAATCGCATTGTCGCGCGAAAAGTAGAGTGCCTTTGTGAGTCCGACGGTGCAGGATAAGACAGATGCAGCCAGCATGACCGTAAATATCAACGAAATGACCGACGGCGGCACGCTGCTTGTCAGCGAAAACAGATTGAGGAATTTCGCAGCAATCAGAAATGCAGCGCAAAGAACGGTGACGAGCGCAAACTTCAGTATGGCGGCAACGACCGAAAATATCACGCTCCACCAATTGACGTGCTTTAACTCAAAGCGGGTGAAATTTAACTGCTCCTTCAGCTGCATCTTGACCAGAATGAGCAGGTTTTTCATGCAATCGGCTCCTTTTCAGCGGCAGAGGCCTCGGCAGGCTCCTCATCGGGAGCTTCGATGACAGAAAGGTAAAACTGCTCAAGCTCAATTCCCTTCGCCTCTAATTCAGCAACGGGACAGCAGGCACGCAGCTGGCCTTTTTTGATGATGGCAATGCGGTCGCAGATCTTTTCCACCACGTCGATGATGTGCGAGCTGAAGAATACGATGTTGCCTGCGGCGGCATGCTCCTTCATGCATTGCTTGACCTCGTGAATCGAGGTGGGATCGAGGCCCGTCAGCGGCTCGTCAAGGATCCAGACCTTGGGGTTGTGAACAAGCGCCGCCATGATGGTGATTTTTTGCTTCATGCCGTGGGAATAGGTCTTCATCTGGTTATCAAAGGAATCCACAAGCTGAAAGCGTGTAACAAGCTTTTCAATAACGGCATCGCGATATTCGCGGGTAACCTGATAAAGGTCAGCAATGTAGTTGATGTATTCACGGCCCGTAAGATTTTCATAGAGGGCATAGTGATCGGGAACAAAGCCTGTACGCAGCTTTGCCTGTACCGCTTGCTTTTCCACGTGGAAGCCGCAGACCTCTATATCGCCCGACGTCAGGGGCTGGATACCTACAATGCTTTTGATGATGGTTGATTTACCTGCGCCGTTCGGGCCAAGAAAGCCGAAGATTTCGCCGCCCTTTACCTCAAAGGAAACGTCGTTTACCGAGTAATGCTTGTTGCTGCCGTATCTCTTACAGAAATGACGCAGCGTCAGTCTGGGGGAATCGTCGCCCGTGATGGGCTCATCAATTTTTTTGGTGCCGAGGAACTCGGTCAGCTCTTTTTTCATCATTTTATAGCTTTTCTCTCTTTCGCGTCTGTCCTCTGCCGCATCCCAGATCGAGAACAGCAGGGTGTAAAGAAACCAGATTCCTACGGTGAGGGCAACAAATATCACAAGGAACAGCGTCTGATAAATCGGCATAAAGGTCAGGGTGTGCTTACCTATCTCAACCGATACGACATATTCCTGCGTACGCTCGGCCCATTTGCCGAGATTATCCACGATAAAATCATCGTTTAAGTAGAAAAAGTCACTGCTCTCTCCCGTGATGCTCTCGAACAAGGGGTTGCAGATAAGCATGGCGAAGAAATACACAATCAACGCTATCAGCGCAGCACACCACTCACGGAACTTGGGGCGCTTGAAGATCTTCAATGCAACCAGCAGAATCGGCATATAGAATGCGGAATAGTGGTTCACCCAGAAGATGATAGATGAGGTCTCAATAACGTTCAGATCGGAAAGGTCAGGCAGGACCATCGCAAGAAATGCGCCGATCACGTTGATAAACAGACAGAAGTTGTAAAGGCGCCGCATCGAGAAAATCAGGCAAAGCGGCACAAGGAACATGGCCGTGTGACAAAGGTGCAGCGGCCAACTGGTGGGATCAAGAAAATCCGTTAGCTCCCAGCTGCCAAGGAAAACAAAGAGCGAGCCAACAGAAAGGAAAATCATCGCAAACCGCTTGACGTCCTCGGGCTTATCCTTGAAAGCATGGAATATCAGAAACGGAATGATGACGGAAAAATAAAGGATAAGGCGATGCTCGGGAGTAAAGCCCTCAAATTCGAGGGTCTGATTCATATAGCCAAAGAGCGCCTGCGGCACGTAGGCGGGCATAAAGGCCAGCGCCGCAAAGGGGAGCGTGTAGCAAAGGGTAAGAATTTCCTTGCCACGGGGAAGCGTGTGGTCAGCGCACCAATCAGAGAGCGCGGTAGCTGCCGTAAAGGCGAGCAGTGCAAGAAAGAAGGGCAGACGAATATCAAAGCCGCCATCAAAGATTGCATGCCCCATCAGCGCCGTCATATAAGTACGGAAGAACAGGAGGTCAAGCACCAGCATTACGGGCGAGAAGAACCTGTTTATGTTATGCAAGGTCTTATATGGGAAGAAGGCGCCGAAGATGGCACAGAAGATGGCAAGGTAGGAGAACCAGACCAGCAGCACCGCCAGCACGGTTTTTGCCATCTCGTCCCCGAAGGGCGAATACATATTTAAGCCGCGCACATCGTAAATGGCAGGCTCTGCCCAGAGATATGCAATGATAAGAACGATCGTGGCGGCAAGTGCCACGGTGCGGCCCCCCCAGTAGGGGAAGCGCTTGTTGAAATAATGTAACCCGATATACAGCAGGGCGGCTGCAAGCAGCACTGCAAGAGGGCCAAACCAATGTAACATCATAGTTTACTCCCGTAAAAGGTATTCGACAGTATTATACACTAAAACGGCAACAAAAGCAAGGAAAATGTACACTTATTGGCGTTTTGCACAGTTCACTTGTGCGCTAAACTGCATTTTTGCACAGAAATAGCCTACCGTTTTTGCACAATTTGCCTAATTTTTGTATGACATATCAAAATGAGTAAGATATGATACCTCATACCTTTGTATCCGACACCCCTTACAGGGGTGTTTTTTGATGTCTAGTTTTTATTTTGCAACAAATCAGCCGAGCGTGGGCGCATTTTTTTTGAAACAGCATCAAAAAATGGCCAAAACCTCTTGACAACCATATACTATGTGTAGTATAGTATTATGCGAAAGGGGGTATCTGCATGGATATTCAGATGAAAAGAGGATTGCTGGAGGTGGCCGTGCTTGCCGCCATCAAGGCAGAGGATTCTTACGGATATCAGATTATCAAGGACATCAAGCCTTTTGTCGAGATATCCGAATCAACGCTTTATCCCATTCTGCGTCGCTTGGAGAGTGCTTGTTTGCTTACCGAATATAAGCGTGAGCATAACGGCAGGTTGCGTAAGTATTACCGCATTACCGATGCGGGGCGTACACGCCTTGCGGAGTTTGAGCACGAATGGGAAGAGATGATTGCAATTTACCGTTTTGTAACGAGAGAGGAGAGGATGGCATGAACAAAAATGCTTTTATGGCGGCGCTTTCCATCAGGCTGTCGGGGCTGCCTGTCGAGGATTTACAGCGCTCGCTTGAATATTACAGCGAGTATATTGCCGATGCGGTGGAGGACGGCATGAGCGAGGAGGAGGCGGGTGCCGCTCTCGGCTCGGTTGAGGAGATTGCCGCGCAGATACTTGCCGATATTCCGCTGGTAAAGCTTGCCAAGCATAAGCTGCTGCCGAAGCGTGCGTTGCGTGTATGGGAAATCGTGCTGATTGTGCTTGGCTCACCTGTTTGGATTTCCTTGCTTGCGGCGGCGTTCGCGGTGGTCATTTCGGTTTACGTCAGCATCTTTAGCGTGGCGATATCGCTTTTTGCAGCAACGCTTGCGCTGGGTGTTTCCGCCGTGGGTGGCATCCCGATTGCCCTTTATCTTGGCATAACGGTTAACCCCGCAACAGGATTGTTTATCTTTGGCGTGTCGCTGCTTGCGGCAGGTCTTTCCCTACTTTTCCTTTATCCGTCGCTTTATACAACGCGCGGTGCCATCTGGCTCGGGAAGCAGGTATGGCTTTGGATCAAGCGCCGATTTGTGAAAAAGGAGGTGCTGTAATGAAGCCCTTGATGATAGTTGCCATTATTTTGATCTGTGTAGGACTGCTGGTGGCATTTTTTGCCCTGCTGTCCGTCAAATTTGATGTGCGCCTTTTCAGCAGCGTGCAGTATGAGGAAAAGGAAGCTGTCATTGCCGATAGCTTTTCCGATATTTCGATTTCGCTTGATACGTCCGAGGTGAAAATCCTGCCTGCCACAGATGACACGGTGCGTATCGTTTATGATGACCCCAAGCCCGAGAAAATGTCGGTCGACATTTCCGTCAAGGACGGAAAGCTGACCGTTTCCCTGCAGGATACACGCAAATGGTATGAGAAAATCAGCATTTTCAACTTTGGCAGGCACGAGGTTGTCATTTATTTGCCTGCGGGTGCGTACGGTGCGCTTGACCTGAGGCTTTCCACAGGAAAGATTGCAGTAGAAAAGGGCTTGACCTTTGCTACGGCAAGCATCGTGCGAAGCACGGGTGACCTTGATTTCGGTGCCACGGTAACGGGTGAACTGAATATTTTGAGCAACACGGGCGAAACGATGCTGTCGGGCAGTGCAGGCAGCCTGAAGCTCAAGAGCACCACGGGTGATGTGCGCCTTTTCGATTTGACCGTCCTCGGTAGCATGGAGATTACGCGCACCACGGGAGATTTGGTGATTCTTCGCACCGCTGCAGCTGACGTGAATTTAAAGAGCAGCACGGGCGATGTTGAGGCGAATACGATGACCGTGACGGGTGATATGTCGGTTACAAGCACCACAGGTGAGATTGAGCTGACACATATCGTTATCGACGGCCACCTTGAGATTGAGAGCGACACCGGTGACGTGGAGCTTAATGCCTCCGATGCCGCAACATTGAAAATTACCACCGATACGGGTGACGTTTCGGGCAGCCTTCTGACAGATAAGCAATTCTTTGCACACAGTGACACCGGACGTGTGCGCGTACCCAAAACAACAGGCGGTCATTGCAAAATTGATACCGATACGGGCAATATTGATTTCCTCGGTGAGGATTAAAAAATAAATCAAAACGGGAGCGAGAAATTTCTCGCTCCCGTTTTTACTCTTCGCAATTATGCCAGCAAAATGGCAATCAGAACCAGTAACGTACTGGATATCATAACAATATTAACAGGCAGGGCGGCGATAGAAAGTGCCTTGCCAACTGTGGCACGTCCCTCGGTTTCGCCGTATTTGGCAAGATATTGACCAAGCTGAATTCTGGCAAGGATAAAGAAAACCGTGCCGACGATCGCCAGATAAAAGGAGAGGGAGAAGGCAAGGGCAAGAATGGCAAAGCACAGAATTTTGCCGCCGTGTGCGTCACGCGCCTCATCTGTCGGCGTAGGCTGCGCGGGTGTCCCTGCAGCAGGAAAATCGTAGGTGGTGCTGCTTGCTTCAAAATCAAAGCCCGGTGTGTAGTTGAAGTCCTGCTTGGTGTCGTCAGCAGGTGCTGCGGAGATTTTTTTGCCGCAGGTTGCACAAAAGGATGCGTTCTCGGGCAGGCTGCTGCCGCAATGCTTGCAAAACATAGTGTTCCTCCTTATATCTTTTGTATGGCAAGGCTTTTTGCCAGAAATTCCGTAATGGCTCCGTCATAGCGCGCAGTATCGGTAATACGAAGCATTGAATGACGGCCGTGCTCAAACCAGACCAGCGTCTTATTCTCCGTGCCTGCCCTGTCAAACAGCCTTTGTGCATAAAACGGTGTGGAATATAAATCCTCTCTGCTGTGGAGCATCAAAAGCGGTCTTTTCAATTTGTCAATCACATCAATCGGGCCGTAATCCATACTGTACCCCGTGTGAATTTTCATCTGTCGGTTGATGAGCTGATACATGCCGCGTACAGGCTTTTTCCGCTCAATGAGATGGTTTTTCATCGATTCGCCAAAATTGGGGAACATACCCTCGGTGATGATGGCGTCCACGTAATCGGGGCAATCGGGCGAGGTCAGGGCAAGCATGCCTGCTGCGGCACCGATGCAGATGCCGTGAAATACAAAGGAGCTCTGCCCGAAATCATCATGTATGTAGCGCACCCATGCGATGGCATCCTTGCTTTCCTCAAAGCCCACGGTATTGAACTCGCCGTCACTGTTGCCATGCCCGCGGGGATCGACAACCAGGATATTAAAGCCTGCGGCAGCGTATGGAATGGCAAAGTAATAGCCGTATTTCAGACATTCGGTACGCCCTGAAAGAATCATCGCTCAGCGTGTTCCGCCAAAATTGTAGAATTCGCCGTAAAGGCTTAAGCCGTCACGCACGATATGCACATCTGTACAAGCGTCCCTGTGGGCATCGGCCCAGGCCTGCCCCACGGCGTACATTTCAAGTGAGTCGGGGGCAAGGTCGCTTGGTACCTCGCGGCTCCATTGCGCGCGAGAGTTGCGGCGCAGTGTGCTTTTATAAACACAGCGTGCGGCCACGAAATAGGAAATGATCCATAAGGGAATACCCAACAGCACAAGTGCCGCGAGAATCCACCAGACAAAATGTGGCATAACGGTTATCCCTTTCTGCGTTTTTTCTGTTTTCTTGCTTCCAGCTCCTCACGCAAGAACAGCACCTTGGCGTGAACGATTTCGTTTGCCCGCTGTAG
>JAZOSC010000059.1:0-4545 GCA_045656925.1 Eubacteriales bacterium
TTATACTATATTCATATCGTTTGGGGAGGTTGTCGGTATGCCGCGCTTTTTTGTATCAAATGCTCAAATCAGCGACGGATTCGTTACCGTTCAGGGTGAGGACGCACACCATATCTCCCGCGCCCTGCGTATGGCCGCAGGTGAGCATATTACGGTAGCGGACAGCACCGCCACCGTATACGAGTGCGTGCTGCGCGAGTTTTTGCCCGATGCTGTTCTTGCAGAGGTAATTTCCGCCACACCTGCCGCCACAGAGCCGCCCTGTCATATCACGCTTTATCAGGCCTTGCCCAAGGGGGACAAGCTGGATACCGTGATACAAAAGGCGGTGGAATGCGGTGCTTCCCATATTATTCCCTTTGAAAGCGAGCGCTGTGTCGTGCGTGTCAAGGCCGAGGCAGAGGAGAAAAAGCAGGTGCGACGAAGCCGCATCGCAACCGAGGCCGCCAAGCAATGCGGCAGAGGTGTTCTGCCGACAGTCGGCATGAGTGTGGATTTCCGTGCCATGCTGGATATGGCTGCTACGGCAGATTTGGTGCTTTTTTGCTTTGAGGGAGAGGAAACCCTTCCCATTTCCCGTGTGCTTGCCGCGCAGGCACCGAAAAGAGGTTCCCGTATTGCCCTTGTCATAGGCTCCGAGGGTGGCTTTTCCGCCGCCGAGGCAGAGGCTGCTCGTGCAAGGGGCTTTTTCATGGTGGGGCTTGGCCCCCGTATTCTTCGTACCGAAACCGCGCCCATCTTTGCGTTGGGCTGCATTGCGGCGGAGGTTGAATTAAAGGTGTAAAATTTATGCGGCTGCATATTTTTTATAGAACGGAAGAAGAGGTATTTGTATGTCTAACAGATTGTTTCAGGGCGTCATTCATCAGATGAAGGATGCCATCGACCGCGTCATCGGCGTGATCGACGAAAACGGCGTGATCATTTCCTGCTCCGAGCTTGTCAAAATCGGCGAAATTAAGCAGGGAATTCGCGATGAGCTTGCGTATACGACCGAGGAGGTCGTGACGGGCGGCTTTACTTACCGTCCCATCGTGGGCGGCACGCGCACCGAGTACATCGTTTTCGTTGAGGGCGAGGATAAAATGGCGGAGAAGATGTGTAAGATGCTTACCATTGCGCTCGCCAATATCAAGAACCTGTACGATGAAAAGTATGACAAAGGCTCTTTTATCAAGAATATTATTCTTGATAACATTCTCCCCAGTGATATTTATATCAAGAGCAAGGAGTTACATTTTAATACCGACGAGGCGCGTATTGTCTTCCTGATTAAATTCTTCGGCAAGACCGATATGCTGCCCTTTGAGATGCTGCAGAATATGTTCCCTGACAAGTCGCGCGATTATGTCATCAGCGTCGGCGAGCACGATATCGTGCTTGTCAAGGACATCAAGCACGGCACCGATCAGCGCGAGATTGAGCGCATCGCAACCAATATTGCAGATACCCTTTCTACCGAATTTTATACCAAGGTCGCCATCGGTATTTCTACCGTGGTTGACAATATCAAGGATCTTGCCCGCGCTTATAAGGAGGCACAGGTCGCCCTTGAGGTCGGCAAGGTTTTTGAAACCGAGAAAAACATCATCAATTACGAAAATCTGGGCATCGGCCGTCTGATTTATCAGCTGCCCACCACCCTTTGCGAGATGTTTTTGCAGGAGGTTTTTAAAAAGGAGAGCCTCGAGTCGCTTGACCGCGAAACCCTGATGACAATTCAGAGCTTCTTTGAAAACAACCTCAATGTTTCCGAAACCTCGCGCAAGCTTTTTGTGCATCGCAATACGCTTGTTTACCGTCTTGAAAAGATTCGTAAGCTCACCGGTCTTGATCTGCGCGAGTTTGAGCATGCTATCACCTTTAAGGTGGCGCTGATGGTCAAGAAGTATCTTGATTCCAAGCCCGGCCGTTGAGGCAGGGAGCTTCCGTTTGACAGCCCGGTTTAAAGCTGTTTATCTGAAAGAGGATTTTTCGTGGAATTGATTTTTCTCCTCTCGCCGGCCGTGCCTGATGTGCGGTGTGACGAGATTTTGACAGCGCTTCGCGCAACTCTGCCCGATGCCCGCGTGGATTTTAACCGCGACAGAACGGCAGTTCGTGTGATTCTGCCCGATACCACTGATCGCCTTACCGCCGCCGATGCTGTAACCTTCCGTCTTCTCGGCTTTGGCTTTGAGGCCAGGGAGGCTACGCGTAAGGCACCGCCCCCACCGCAGAGTGGTTTTACGGGTAATGCGCGTGCAGAAGCACCGCCCTCCATCTCAAGCGTCCCCCCTGCCGCACCGCCGCAGTGTGCGAAAAAGCGCCGTACCGTCAGGCTTTCTACCTTTATTATCGTATTGGTGTCTGTGGTGCTGGTGCTTACCACATCCTTTGCATCTGTGCTGACCGCTCTGCTTCGCAGTCGCAGCACGTTGGGTACGGGTGGCGGAGAGGATTATGCCGGTAAAATTGCCATTGTAGACCGCATTTTCAAGGAATACGGTGTCTATAATGAAAACGGCGATTTGTTGCTTGACGAAATGCTGCGTGCTTACGTGTATGCAACGGGCGATCCTTACGCCGCTTACTACAACGCCGAAGAATACGAGGATTTGCTTGCCTCGAACCGTGGTGAGCTGGTCGGCATCGGTGTGACGGTTGTGGAAAGCCTTTCTCCTGCGGGGATTCATATTATTGATGTTGTTGCAGATGGCCCTGCGGCACAAAAGGGAGTGCAGGCAGGAGATATCATCACACATATCAGAACAGCCGAGGGTATGGTGGCTGTAGCCACCATTGGCTATGACGCGGCACTTGCAAAATTTGTGGGTGCGGCGGGAACTGCGGCAGAATTTACCGTTTTGCGAGGGAATACCGCTATTGATTTTACCGTCATTCGTGCCGCCATTCAGATGACCTCTGTGCGCGGCAAGGTGAGTGAAACCGATCATACCGTGGGAATCATTCGCATCTCCCAGTTTATCTCCACGACACCGAAGGAATTCAAGGGGGAGATGGAGCGCTTGCTTTCGGCAGGGTGTACACGCTTCGTTTTTGATGTACGCAATAATCCGGGCGGTAGCATGGCAGCCATTTGCGGTGTGCTTTGCTATTTATTACCTGAAAATTCTCTCATTTGCACCGAGGTCTGGCGTGACGGCACGACAGAGGAGCATTATGCCAGAGCGCAGTCCTATCAGGGCGATTATGCTGATTGCAGTGTGGCAAAGACTGATGTCGGTAAATATCAGAATTATAAAATGTCGGTGTTAACCAATCAAAATACAGCGAGTGCGGCGGAGCTGTTTGCTGCGGCCCTTCGCGACCACAGGAAGGCAACGCTTGTGGGTGATGTGACCTACGGCAAGGGTGTTGCCCAGCAGATTATTTCGCTTGCAGAGTTTGGTTATGAGGGCGCACTGCGCCTGACCATCGCGCAGTATAATCCCCCTTCGGGTGTGAATTACGATGGCGTGGGCGTTGCCCCCCATATTCCGATTGCGCTGGATGCGGCGGTTGCAAATAAAAATCTCTCGCTTCTTACGGAAGGGGAGGATAACCAGCTGCAGGCGGCAATCGCGGCAGTAAAGCAGTAAAAATTAAATTTAGCATAGAGGAGTACCAATCATGGCACAGAAAAAGATTACGATGACGCAGGAGGGCTATGACGCCCTTGTCAAGGAGCTTGCATGGCGCGAGGGCGAGGAGCGCGAGCGCATTAAAAATGATATTGTAACGGCACGTGGCTTCGGCGACCTTTCCGAGAACGCCGAGTATGATGCCGCCCGTAATGCACAGGCTGAAAACGAGGCCAGAATCCTTCAGCTGAAGCACGATATTGAAAATGCCGAGATTTTTGATGCATCTCGCGCCGTACAGGGCGTGGTTGATATCGGCTCTACCGTAACTGTTTACGATGAGGAGCTTGGCGAGGAGCTTGTCTGGCGTATTGTTGGCTCTAACGAGGCTGACGTGGTGGCGGGCAAGATTTCTGACCAGTCACCCGTTGGCAAGGCGCTGATTGGTCATCGCAAGGGCGATACCGTTACGGGTGTGGTTGAGGCATCGGGCTATAATTTCTCCTACCGCATTGTTGAGGTAGGCCGTAAGTAAGAGGGAATTATCATGGCAGAAGAAAAGAGAAATGAGGCGGCAGAGTCCGCCCCTGAAATCAATCTTTCAGATGTAATCCGTGTGCGTCATGAGAAGCTTTCCGCACTCCGCGAGGCAGGCGCTGATCCCTTTACAATTACCAAGTATCCGCAGGATAGCTATTCCGCTGATATCAAAAAGCGCTTTGAGGGCCTTGCCCCTGAGGAGGAAACCGACGTTACCGTGTGCCTCGCAGGTCGTCTGATGACCAAGCGCGTGATGGGAAAGGCAAGCTTTGCCCATCTGCGCGACGACAAGGGCGATATCCAGATTTACGTGCGCCGTGATATCATCGGTGAGGAGTCTTATGCAGGCTTCAAGAAAATGGATATCGGTGATATTGTCGGTGTAAAGGGCATTGTGTTCCGTACCCGCATGGGTGAGCTGAGCGTCAGAGCCACCGAGGTG
>JAZOSC010000060.1:0-14006 GCA_045656925.1 Eubacteriales bacterium
AAAAAGATTTTCGACAGCACGTAGCCAAGCTTGCCCTTTCTTTTTTGCTCCACCACAATCTGATTCTGCAGTGTGCCGTACACACCGCCGCGCAGAATAAACTGCTCCATACGCGCGGTGACATCATCGTGTGTGGCATCCGAAAGCCATACCGCAGCCAGATGCCTTGCCGCACGCTCAAACGTGGTAAGACCGCTTTCCTCCAGCAGCATATCGAGTCGCTCGGTATAGGAATACCGTTGCCGCAAAAGCCAGAGGTCAAGCAAGGGACGAATGCCGCACCCGCCCAGTGTAAAATGCTTCGCCATATGTGCGATATGGTAGAAATACAAAAAATCGGGGTTCATGGTGTGCTCCGCACCTTGTAGTACATGCGTATGCTGCCAGACGGTATGCAAAATGCGCTGTATTTCAAGCGGAATATGCTCCTCACTCAACGTGTAATGCAGCTCAATATGTACACCTGCCTCGGAATAAAGCGAAAGGTCGTGTGCGCCCTTCTCACCCATCGAAAAATCACCGCATTCGACAAGCGCCTGCGCTGCGGCAGCAAGATTTTTTTCCTCCACCAGCACGTCAATATCGCAGCTGGTGCGCTGCCAACGCGAGGGGTAAAGCTCACGGATCACAGCGCCCTTCAGTGGCAAAAAGGGAATCCCTTTTGCGCCCAGCAATTCTCTGATACGGACAAGAGCCTCATCAAACTGCTCTGCACGGAAAACCGCCGCAAAGCGAGCGCGGCGCAACGCCGCAACGGTATCGGGATCTCCTGTCAGCAGCCCTGCACCATCCAACGCCTCCGCCAAAAGGTGCGCCATGTCGTGCGCCCCCGCAAGCGCATACACGTCACGCAGCAAAGTAGCGTCAAACTCATTTATTTGCACCCCGTTCAGGGCGCTTTTGATGCACCTGAATAATAAGAGCTTGCTGCCCTCCATCATGCGCTCACCTCCCTTTAAGCATTCTCGCTTTTACTTTTAAATGCATGAAAAATAATGGCAATATATTTTCTAACAGTCAATAAAAACAAAATCATCAAAGCGACGCACATCGCAACAAGCAAAATGTTGGATTTTACCACAAAAAACATGATTGTTGCAAACACCAATGCCCCGCAGGATACAAGCAGTTCAAGCACATTACACTGAAGATGGTAACTGCGAATTAATTTCACAAATCTCAGCACCATCAACAAAACAAACGCAAAGGCCAAGGCACATACTGCTCCCATCAAGCCAAAATAGCGCACCGCCACAATGCCGAATGCAATGTTAGTGATTGCAGCTATCAATGTGCTGACGAGAATAAAGTTGGTTTTTTTCTCTGTCATAAACAGCGTTCCCCAAAATGATGCCAACGAATTTGCGCCAACACCAATGATTGTGGCGGGAATCAGCACCAACGCCTCTGCATACTGTACATTCACAAAATACGGGAAAATAATTTTGATCAGTAAAATCAATACCGCAGTGGCAAAAAGCACACCCTTGCTCATAATATCCACACATGCGGCGTAGCTTGTCATACGGTCATCATCATTTGCCATCAGGTACGCAGTTTCGTTCCAGGCAAACTGAATGACCGAAACAACAAGAGTAATCATAGAGGCAAAGCGGTTTGCAACCGCATAAAGACCGTTTGCGTGTGTGCTGAGCCTGCCGGAAATGAGCACCTTGGTAAATCCGCTGAGCAACCAAAAGGAAACGGTTGCCACACAAAGCGGCAAGGAAAAGCGAAGCATTTGTCCGATTAAGCCCTTATCAAGCTTCGATGCCCTGAACTTGCGGAAAACGCCAAGCCTTAATTCAATCATCAAAATCTGCAGCCCACAGCCGATTGCCCCTGCAACATACAGGGCCTTAATATCCCAATGAAAAACAACAATCAGCAAAACATTCAGAAGCACCGTAGTCAAGGTGTGCACCAGACCTGATATCACAAAAAGCTTGTTTTTGAGAAAGACACGTGCCGCATACGTATGAAAATACTGAATCGCATACAGCAGGCCATAAAGCAGAATATATCCAAAGTATTGGAAATGCCAAAACACATGCAAAAGCGAAAAGAGCGCAAAATATATGACCACGCCAAACCCTGTTACAGAAATGGCATTACTGATACAAGCCTGCTTATCTTCATTCTCTTGATAGTTAAAGGCATAGCGAAACATGCCGTCCCAAGCCTGAAAAAAGGCAATGGGGGCAATAAGATTCACCAGTGACATAACCAGATCATAGGTGCCATATTGCTCAGGCATAATACGGCTGGTATAAAGAGGCAACAGGAAAAAGGAAACCAACTTGGATAAAACGTTTCCTGCCAAAAATACCGATGCTGTTTGTAAAAATCGCTTAAACTTCACTGTTACCCTCCTGATTGCCCGATGGCTGCCCGCTCACAGAAAGATAATTTGCTACACCTAACAACAGTATAAGCAATATCCTGTTGTTTACGGATTCTGTAATGCCATTCACCATAAAAACCGACAGCGCAATCAGTATCAAACGGTGCATGCGGCTATCTGCACGAAGACGGAGAATCGCCTTCGCCAGCACACCTGCATACAAGGCCAGGCAAATCACCCCCCCCTCAAGGACAATTTCAAGCAGGAAATTGTGTGCCTCATACACTCTGGAAATCAAGCCGTAAGAATTGACATAGGAGATCACCACACCGCGGCCAAGCCCCAAAAACCAATTCTTGCGCAACAGCTTATAGCAAGTATTCCATATAACGGTGCGAGAGGTAAGGGTGCTGCTTTTATCCAGCATGCCCGTAAAGTTAATCCAGAATGAGCTGTTGGCAATCTGTTGTATCAACAGCAGGAACAACGCATTGACAATGATACATATCAGGAAAAGCTTGCGCAAATCATATTTTGTGCGATTGAAAAACACAAGCAGGAAGCACACCATAACGGCCGAAACAATAATGCCTGTAGCACTGCCACCCACCACAATCACGGCCACACTCGCCAGCACATAAATGATTGAAGATAAGGAAAATCGCCCCTGCCTCAATAATGCGTTAAAAAGGACGATAAAAGAAGCCGGAATCAGAAAAATAGAAAAAGCATTCTTTCCGCCAATGAAATAAATGGTATTATCACCAAGACCCCTTATCAGCATCATCAAAATATTGATGATCAATGCCAAGACGGCAATCGCAGAAACCGCCTGTATAATTTCCCTGATATCAATTGTGACAAGAAGAATGAGCAGCACACCGGTTCCCATTGCCACTGCTATACCAAAGCTGAATCCATGCTGCAGAACTGTAGACAAAAAGATAAGTGCCTGTACCGATACAAACAATACAGGAAAACTATTTACACGTATCACATGAATCAATGAGAGCATATACACAAAAAGCAAGCCAAAGCCTACAATCATCCATGCTTCATAAACACTGTCGCCTAAAAAATTACGCAAGCCTGCAAAGCCCATATATGGCAAAAGCGCCACAAAATACAACACTGTTTTCAGTGTAATGCCCTGCTTGCGATTTATTCTTAAATGCGTCATTATATCAACTCCGAAAAACGCTTTTCAGCCGACAAAAGCATTTTGCCAGCATCAATTTCACACGCGAGATACCCAAAAGCCCACAAATTTCTTTCCTTGGCATATGAAGCCTGCCCGCGACCTTGCAAAAGTGCCCTATGTGCGAAAGACGATAAAGGAAGGGCTTTGTTTTCAAATGCAACCGCGTACAATACAAATAACCCTGAAAGTTTTTGGCATACACATCATAATTCACTGTTTTCGTCAGGCCATCCTGTAAATATTCACACTGATAGATCACTTGATTATACCAGCGGATTTTGTATCCGTCTGCTGCGATTCTATCCCACGATGCACTTTCGCGCAAAAAATTCTCCCCTTCAAATTCGGGAAAAGGATATTGGCGCAGCACATCCGTCTTAAAGACCTCAATCTTGTCACCCAGCAAACCGTATTTCCGACGCTCCAAATTTGTGGCATCAACATATGCCCCTTTCATTTTAGGAGCGCCACCTATGACACCTTCGGTATTGCGATAGCCCCGCAAGCCGGCAACACCGGCAAAGCCCTGCTCGTTTTCTATTGAAGCCATCCACTGATGAACCAGTACCACCGCATCAGGTGTCAGAATATCATCGCTATCCAAAATCAAAAAGCTACCGTACTGTGCCAATGCAACACCCTTGTTCACAGCACGATGCTTTCCGCCGTTTGGCTGCTTGACATAGACGATTTTAAATTTTTCCTCACAGGCAGCCCAGCCTGTAACCAGCTCCTCGGTTCCATCGGTTGAACCGTCATCTACAACAATCCACTCAAATGCAAAGGAGGTCTGTGTCTGCAAGGACTGGTAAACCTGCGGCAGTGTATGTGCCCTGTTATAGGTAGGAGTCATAATTGTAATCATAATAGCACCTTACTTTTTCCGTTTTTTGAAAGCCCACCGAAGGGCTGCGCGCAACCCCTTACACTTTGCGGTAGCCACAAAGGTTGCTAAAATTGTCGCCAATTTCCTCGGCATCCATTGCATATACTTTCTTTTTAAAACCAACGCGCGCTGCTGCGTTTCATCAAACCAGCTTGCCGCATAATGATGAATGGAATATGTATTTTCTGTAATCTCCATTTTATTTGTGCTATAATCTATCGGGCAAAAATATTCGGGCGGAAACACGCGCATACCGCAAACATCCGTCACCTCTTTTGATGCCTTATAGCCTAACGGATACAGTGCCTGGGTATGGATTTTCGGGCAGGGCGTTAAATCCATTTCGCCGTCCTTAAGAAAAAGCAGGTCGTTATAGCGGTCACGCATAGCCCCAATCACGGCATGTCCCTTACAAGCGCCAAATCCAAGCCCCACGCTCACATACTCCGAATGATGCTCACGCCCTGCATAAGCTTCTAATAACAACAAATCATCAATCGGCTTGATTAATTCCACATCGGTATCAAAGTATATCCCGCCGTGCTCATAGATGATATCCAATCGGGCGTAATCGGAAACAAAGCTCCACTTGCGACATTCATATGCCTGGTGCATATATTGATTTTTATGGACATCATAATTGGATTCGTTCCATTCGATAATCTCATAATCGGGGCAGAATTTTTTCCAGCTTGCAATACATTTTTGCGCAAGCTCTGTAAGCGGATTGCCGCCAAACCAACAATAATGTATAACCTTTGGAATCATCATCAGTTACCTCGCTTTAATGAAAATACGTTTTGATGCCCTGCCAATAACATTTTAAGATTGCGCGAAAGCCAAGCGTTGCCTTTTTGCGCCTGGAAAATCGAAATGCACTGCGAAACGCCAATACATACGCTAACCTTCGATATAACGCAGCCAATAACATGCCTGCCGTTTTAAAATATTTCTCATCATATCCCCTAAACCAAGTGGATTCATCTTGATCAATGTATGCCAAGCAAACGGGGGAAAGATAAAGCTTTAATTTTTTTCGCAACATCTCCACCAAAAAGATGGTATCCTCACCGCAGTAATGCTCCGTACCCGTGCCAAAATACTGTCTGAAGAAAAGCCCGTGCTTAAACAACGCCTCTTTCCTGATCGCCAAAGCGCAAACCCCAGATGAGGTAATGTCACGTAACCGCGCACGCTTTCGCTTCTCAATACGCTTCATGCTGAGTTTTCTTTCGGAAATTTCCTGAAGGTTAAATTTAATCGCATCTGCCCGAGGAAGCTTTTTAAACTCCTCATAAATAAGCTGCTCGTATGCATCAACAAAAATCAGATCATCATCAGCAAAAATCACATATTCAACATCATCGGGAATCTGGGTGATTGCAACATTGCGATTTCTGCTCAAGCCCCTTGTATCAGTTGTATACATTCTGATTTTTGTATCATCCGTATAAAAGCCGCAAGTATCTGCTTGATTGGCAATAATTGCATCTGTTGTTAAATTCATTTTCCGATATATGCTCGCATCGGTTGCATGCATTGTGGTTACGATTACCATAACCTTTTGATTAACCATCACAAAATTCTCCTTCAAAGCATTTTCTAAAAGCAACTGCTTTTTATGGGTATTGCTTGACCGCAGTACGAGGCTCTGCCGTCACGCATTCAGAAAGCCATGGACAACTCTCCGTGCTTAAATTAATTTTTTCTCATCTGCGAAGTCCATTTCCCCGCGCCCCAGCACCTCTACTCTGCTCATATCTTCCCTCATATAATGTCAAATTTAATTAAGGTATTCCGTAAAGTCCTTTTCGGTATCCCATATTGTCGCATGAGATTGATACATCGCCTTAGTTTTCTCATCGGGCATCTGCATATATTTGCTGCCGTATCTTATCGTCAGATAGTTCTCTACACCACTCGGCACTGCCAGGCTGACCTGTTCAAACGAAACATATCTCTGCGAAGCAAAGTCCGCAACAGAATAAAAGGAATTTCTGAATCTTGCTCTACCAAACAAATGTGCCAGGGTGTCGGAATTTTTCTTGTTATATCTTCTGACCAAATGCAACAAAAAACGCTTAAAAGGCCCCCAAACTAAAATTTTTGAAATAAAAAGCTGTGCCTTTTTCACAAAGCCATTTGCCTGGTAACTCGTTTTTGAGCAAGCCTTTGCCTTTAGCATACCTGCGGCATAATACTGAATTTTTCTGCCGAGTTTGCTCTTAGCAGCCTTATTCAGGCACATAATATCAATAAAAATTCCCTGATGCGCTGCACCATTATAGGAAACCTCGGAAATACAGGTGGTACCGTTCATTCGTATTTTTGAAAAGAAATACGGCAGCTCGGCCGAATCCTCTTCCTGAAAATGATATTTTTTTGTGTCCAGTTTAGTTTTACAGCACGCGATAAATCTTTGGTAATTTTCATAATCCATAAAAATATCCAAATCGTCATCCCACGGAATAAAACCGCCATGGCGCATAGCCCCCAAGGCAGAACCGCCCATCAAATAATACGTGATGCCGTGCTCCTTGCAAAACGCATCTATATAGACCATAATCTCAAGAATCTTATCCTGAAGCTTCAGAATGCCGTAGGTATCCTGCAGATCATTTCTGACATACACGTATTGATTAACCATCTCCGTTATATTTCCTCCGTAGTATAGTTGAAGAAACACCGTCCGTGTGCTCCAGATAAACAACGTCACAGCCCACCTCTGCAAACTGCTTTTCATAATTATCCCATGCTGCAGTTCCCTTCCAATCAGAGCCGACAAACACCGCTTCCGCACCGTACTCCTTTACGGCGCGGAGCTTATCCATATCGCTCTGCGATACGACGCGATCTACATATTTAATTGCAGAAACGATTTCCATGCGATCTTGCTGGTTGATCACCGGGTTTTTGTTTTTTCTGGCACTGCAAAGCTCATCTGTCGTAACACCCACAATCAGATATTCGCACTGCTCCTTGGCGCGGCGAAGAATATTGAGGTGGCCAATATGGAACATATCAAACACACCTGTGGTATAGCCAATTTTATATTTTTTACACGACATAATTTACTTAACCTTTCACTGCTTTACACTCTGTATGTACTTCCGCCTGCAAAAAGGCATTTTCAAAACGCCCACCAAGGTCCCCACGCCGTAGCTGATATGCAGAACCAAAAACAAAAATGGCATCAAAAACACCCATCTGGTCGCTTTCTTGTTCAAAATAACAGCAAGCATGCCCGTTACCGCAAACAGCGCATACGCGCCCCACATCAATGCGGCAAGATACCAGAATGAGAAACATGCCAACAACGTGGTAAAAGCGATGCCAAGCACGAAAGCAAACGGCACCATATGAAACAGAGATATACAGCCAGGGCAGACGCCAACCGTTAACCCCACCCAGTATCCGTTGCCATATTTTTGCTTGATCATTTTTTTGAAATTGCTGCGTGCGTACTGATAGGAGATAATCGTCGGATCACAGTAAAGGCGATAGCCTGCCTTGCGGATGCGATAATGCATCTCATTATCCTCGGTTCGGAGAAGCGCGGGATTAAATCCACCCACCTTTTCAAAAACCTCTTTTCTGTATGCAGCATGAAACATGGATTTTACATAGCCGCTTTTCGTGTTTTTACGTCCCTTGCTGACACTGCTACCAAACAATGAATTTTCGACCTCAAGCAGCGTTTTTTTCCAGGGCGTGGGACTGTCAATCAGACAGGGACGTACACCCCCCGTTACATACTCACCCCTTTCCTGCAAATCCATATTTTTTTTAACAAAATCCACAGGAATATGTGTATGTGCATCAATACGGATAATCACATCACTTTTCGCGTTTTCAATGGCGATGTTCCACCCCGCAGCCTGTACGCGCTTGGGATTGTCCAAAACCTGAACACTATAAAAAGAGGTGGCTGACGCGGCAAAGTCCTGCATAATCTGCTTGGTGTTGTCTGTTGAAGCCCCATCAATCAGCACAATTTCCGTCAAATGCTGCGGATAGGTCTGGCTTTGCAGATCCCGCAAAAGATTGGGTAAAAAAAGCTCTTCGTTATAGGCAACGACACACAAAGAAACCGTCATCACTTCACCAAAGCCTCCTCAGGTTGTTTATCTTCTTGATGCTTGTCTTTATAATCCTTGCCCAAAACGGCAAATACCGTCATGAACATAACCTTGATATCTCCCCAGAAACTAAAGGACTTCACCGCACGAAGATTATAGCGCATCTTCGCAGGCAAGACCTCGTTCACGTAAACCGCATCCGTATTCTCTGCCGCATCCAGTAGTTCTGCCTCATCCTTATAATAGATGCTTGCAAGGCTAGTAACACCGGCAGGCAAAAGCAAGGTTGCCATCATCTCGTCGGTATACGCGGCAGTGTATTTCGGCACCTCGGGGCGTGTTCCCACAAAGGTCATCATACCTCTGAACACGTCAATCAACTGACAGATTTCATCCAGACGGCATTTCCTCACAAATTTACCAACACGCGTGATACGGCTATCTCCGCTCACGGTAACCTGCGAGCCTTTATCCGCCCCCTGCACCATAGAGCGGAACTTAAATATCCTAAACTGCTTATTATACTGTGTGATACGCGTTTGTCTGTAAAAGACGGGCCCGTGGCTGTCTAGCTTGATTGCAATGGCCAACACGAGAAACAAAGGAGAAAGTAAAATCAGCAAAACCGCGGAAACAAAAACATCAAAGGCGCGCTTGAAAAAAAGTGCAACGCGCTTTTTTCGCAAGACATCATAGTATTCTCTGACAGCCTCGGTTTGCATCTCCGGAGGCAGCGCTTCCCATTTGATCAGCTTCACCTTATATGTACTCCTTCAAAACACCAACGTACTGCGCAATAACATATGCCACATCCTCATCCGTCAGGCAAGTATGTAAAGGCAGCGTAATTTCATTTTCAAAATGCTTATACGCATTGGGATAATTTGTTATATCGAAGCCCATTTGCTTGTACGCCGTATGCATAGGAAGTGGCTTGTAATGCACGTTGCACGCCACGCCACGCCCCGCCATTTTCACGATAATTTCATTACGCTGAGCAAGCGAAACACCCGGCACACGCGTCAGGTACAAATGACCAGAGGACGTATAGTCATCGGTATAATGTGCGAGTGTATGGATACCATAGGGGCGCAATGCGGCATCATACGCACGAATTATTTCCTTTCTGCGCTTCAGCATTGCGGGGTAGCGTTCAAACTGCTTCAAGCCAATTGCCGCCGCAACATCCGTCATGTTGCACTTGTAATATGTACCGGCGATATCATATTCCCATGCGCCCAGCTGTGTTTTAGCAAGCGCATCCTTAGACTGTCCGTGCAAACTGAGCAATTGTAGTTTTTTGTAAATTTCCAAGTTATCGATGCCGGGAATGGTGCGCCAGGTCAATGCGCCGCCCTCGGCAGTTGTCAGATTTTTTACCGCATGAAAGCTGAAGCTTGAAAAGTCAGCAATGCTGCCAACCATTTTCCCCTGCCATTTTGCACCAAAAGCATGTGCTGTATCTGCCATGACAGCTATTCTACCGAGCGCCGCCTGCATTTTATTAGTGGGCTTAAAAAGATTGCGCTTGCGCTCTACAATTTCAAAGATCTTATCATAGCTGCAAGGAATGCCGGCAAGGTCAATGGGAATAATCGCCTTCGTCTTAGAGGTAATGGCAGCCTCAAGCGCAGTATAGTCCATCTCAAGCGAATTTTCCTGTGTATCCACCAAAACAAGCGTTGCACCGACATGATCCACAACCGATGCGGTGGCAGTATACGTATATGCGCAAGTAATCACCTCATCACCCGAACCAATACCCATTACACGAAGCGCCATTTCCGCACACGCGGTCTGAGAGTTCAGGCATACACATTTTTCAACACCGACCCATGCGGCAATATTCTGTTCAAGCTGCTTGGTTCTCGGTCCCGTGGTGATCCAACCAGAACGCAGAGCCTCGACCACCTCCGCAATTTCCAAATCGCCAATATCGGGCGGGCTGAATGGAATAGTCTTCTTCATTTCAAATGCCATATAACATCCACTTTCCGCTTTTAAAAGCATGTACCCACACGCGCGAGCGCGATGTAAAAAACAAATGCCGCCGCCCACAGTGTATTCTTATTATAATTTTATTATATAAGTATAGTAAAGTCAAGCAGTTTTCTTGCTTTTTCAAAAATTGGTGCAACATTGCCCAAGTTAGCCCTGCCGATTTGCCACTTTCGACAAAAAAAGTGCTGTTTCGGGAAAATGCATACAGAGGTTTATATTATTTTCTGATCAAAAATGACGCAAAAATCATACACGTAATGATGTTTTTCTTGCCTGCTCCCAATTTAAAACGTAAAAGCACTCCCTACCACAAAAAAGCCCCCTCACGAGGAGGGGGCTTTTTTGTGGTGCTCCTGCGGAGAATCGAACTCCGGACACCTTGATTAAAAGTCAAGTGCTCTACCAGCTGAGCTACAGGGGCTTATTCAAATTTTCACCCGTATATCATACCACACAGAGGGGGATTTGTCAACACCTTTTGGGCAAAAATCTGAAAGAAATTTGTTGTGCGCGCACATCTCTGCATTTCACCCAGTCAGGGTGTAAAAAAGCGGCCTGACTGGCCACATTACCGACCGCTGAGGCGGTCGGCAAGCAGGCGTACGTGCTCGGGAAGAAGGCCTGGGAGCATGGCATCCGCATCCTCGCTTTCCTTGATGGCGTTACGCATCATTCGCACGATAATTTTATCAAGGCCGCGCTGCTTTGAGAGATCAAGCTCGCCGCCAAAATATACGCACTCCTCTGCTGTTTCAAGCACCGCGCGAGGGAAAACCATCTCGGCATAGTTTTCAAACTGCTCGGGAAAAGCGCAACAGAGGAAAAGTGTATGAGGTATCGCTGCAAGCAGCTCTGCATTTCCCTTCAGATAAGCGCGTGCGGCACGCGGCAATCTTGCCATACGAATGGCACCGCCCAGGACAACATGGTCAAAATCCCCCAAAACGGGGTGAGTTTTATCATTGATAAGGTCAAAAAGCGCGACCTCCTGGCGAGGCAGAAGTGAAGCAAGAAGCTCACACATACTGCGCGCTCCGCCCGTTTTCCCTGCATATGCAATTAAAATTTTCAAGGCGAAATCCTCTCTTTACCGTTTCTTCTTCTATTGTACCACAAATCTGTATGAAATGGAAGCCCACAAACAAAATTCACATTGACAAAGTGATAAAAAAGTTATATAATTATTTTATTATGTAGACAAGGAGATGCCGTATGTCGGACGCTTTTACCAGACTGCGCGAGCTGCGCGAGGCCCTCACCTATCACGCCGCACGCTATTACGTGGACGATGCACCCGAAATTTCAGACTTTGAATACGACCGCCTCTACGCCGAGCTGCTTGCCTTAGAGGAAGCGCACCCCGAATTTTTTGATCCTGCCTCCCCCACCCAGCGCGTGGGCGGCGCACCCCTTGACAAATTCGAGAGCGTTGCACACACCTCCCCGATGAATTCCCTCTCCGACGTGTTTTCCTACGAAGAATTGCGTGATTTCCTTACACGTGTAAGCACTTCTCTTGCCAACCCCGTTTACTCGGTGGAGCCTAAAATCGACGGACTTTCTGTTGCCCTGCGCTATGAAAACGGTGTTTTTGTAAACGGTGCGACACGCGGTGACGGCATCACAGGCGAGGACGTGACACAAAACATCAAGACAATTTATTCAGTTCCGCTTGTGCTGAAGGAGCCTGTATCTCTGGTTGTACGCGGCGAGGTTTATATGCCCCGTGCGGTATTTTACAAAATCAATGAGGCAAGAGAGCACGAGGGCCTTCCTCTCATGGCGAATCCCCGTAACGCGGCGGCGGGCTCCCTCCGTCAGCTTGACTCCCGCGTTGCCGCAGAGCGCAAGCTTGATATTTTTGTATTCAACCTGCAGGAGGGTGACATTTACGGCGACGGGCGCACCCCCACCTCACACACCGAAACCCTTGACCGTCTTGCCGAGCTTGGGTTTACGGTATTGGGCAACCGCCTGAAGGCAAGTGATGCCGACACCATTATTGCACACATTGAGCGGCTTTGCAAGCTGCGCGACGGATTGGCATTTGACATTGACGGCGTAGTGATTAAAATCGACAGCCTTGCAGACCGCCGCATATTGGGCGAGGGGACCAAAACCCCAAAATGGGCCGTTGCCTACAAGTATCCGCCCGAGCAGAAAAAAACGAAGCTGCTTGACATTGAAATTGCGGTAGGGCGCACGGGTGTGCTGACGCCTACTGCCATTCTCTCCCCCGTGCGTCTGGCAGGCACAACGGTATCCCGTGCCACCCTGCACAACGCCGATTTTATTGCCGAGCGCGGCATTATGTTAGGCGATACCGTCACGGTAGAAAAGGCGGGCGATATTATCCCTGCAGTCGTTGCGGCACACCCTGAAATGCGTGACGGCAGCGAACGCCCCTTCACGATGCCCACCCATTGCCCCTCCTGCGGCGAGCCCGTATCCCGCGACGAGGAAGCGGCCGCGGTGCGCTGCACCAACCTCTCCTGCCCCGCACAGCTTTCCCGCGGCATTGAGCATTTTGCATCCAAAAATGCGATGGATATTGAAGGACTCGGCCCACAGGTGGTAGAGCTTTTGCTCAAAAACGGCCTGATACACGACGCCGCTGACCTTTACGCCCTACGGGCAGACCAAATTGCGGTGCTTGACCGTATGGGCGAGAAATCTGCCGCCAATCTCGTGGAAGCTATCGCACGCTCCCGTACGGCAGGCCTTGAAAGGCTGATTTTTGCCCTTGGTATCCGCAATATCGGTCAGGTGGCTGCTGCCACCCTTGCCGCACACTACGGCACACTTACCGCCCTGATGCAGGCAACCGCCGAGGAGCTTGTTTCCATCGAGGATTTTGGTGAAATTACCGCCGCCTCTGTGGTAGACTTTTTCTCCCATGAAGCTAACCGCACGCTATGCATGCGCCTGATGGAAGCAGGACTTTTGACCGAAGTCACCGCCGCCCCCAAGGGCGATAAGCTGGTCGGGCTGACCTTTGTACTGACAGGCACGCTTGAGGGCATGTCGCGCGATGAGGCGGCAGAGCTGATACGCGCCGCAGGCGGCAAGGTAGCAGGCTCGGTTTCAAAAAAGACCTCCTTTGTTGTGGCAGGTGAGGCCGCAGGCTCCAAGCTGACCAAGGCGGAGCAGCTGGGAATACCCGTTATCGACAAGGACGAATTGCTGCATATGCTAAACACATGAGCATAAAAAGCACACCGCACTCGACCGAGTGCGGTGTGCTTTTTTTCACAAGTATTACTTGTATTTACGCTTACGTGCAGCTTCAGACTTCTTCTTACGCTTGACGCTGGGCTTTTCGTAATGCTCTCTCTTGCGAAGTTCGGCAAGTACACCGGAACGCGCACACTGACGCTTAAAGCGACGCAGAGCACTGTCGAGGGATTCACCCTCCTTCAGCTTAACTTCTGCCATTTTCTATATCCCTCCCCTCGCGGTTGCAAAACAACAATCTTTTCTTATTATACACAGTTT